>NZ_JAPVZI010000002.1:0-204708 GCF_041432315.1 Streptococcus sp. 27098_8_76
GGTCCCGTAGTGTAGCGGTTATCACGTCGCCCTGTCACGGCGAAGATCGCGGGTTCGATTCCCGTCGGGACCGTTTGAAATAACGCAAGTTATTTTAGACTCGTTAGCTCAGTTGGTAGAGCAATTGACTTTTAATCAATGGGTCACTGGTTCGAGCCCAGTACGGGTCATATCTGCGGGTTTGGCGGAATTGGCAGACGCACCAGATTTAGGATCTGGCGCTTAACGGCGTGGGGGTTCAAGTCCCTTAACCCGCATTAAGATATAATAAATGAGCCGGCTTAGCTCAGTTGGTAGAGCATCTGATTTGTAATCAGAGGGTCGCGTGTTCAAGTCATGTAGCCGGCATTTTTAGATAGAAGAAAATAGTGCGAACGTAGTTCAGTGGTAGAACACCACCTTGCCAAGGTGGGGGTCGCGGGTTCGAATCCCGTCGTTCGCTTAGAGAGGCCGGGGTGGCGGAACTGGCAGACGCACAGGACTTAAAATCCTGCGATTGGTAACGATCGTACCGGTTCGATTCCGGTCCTCGGCATAATATAATGAGCACCCTTAGCTCAACTGGATAGAGTACCTGACTACGAATCAGGCGGTTAGAGGTTCGACTCCTCTAGGGTGCATTTTTCTATTTAACTCGGGAAGTAGCTCAGCTTGGTAGAGTACTTGGTTTGGGACCAAGGTGTCGCAGGTTCGAATCCTGTCTTCCCGATATATGGCGGTGTAGCTCAGCTGGCTAGAGCGTCCGGTTCATACCCGGGAGGTCGGGGGTTCGATCCCCTTCGCCGCTATAATGATCTTGTTGGACCTTTAGCTCAGCTGGTTAGAGCTCTCGGCTCATAACCGAGTGGTCGTAGGTTCAAGTCCTACAAGGTCCATTTGAATATTATGGAGGATTACCCAAGTCCGGCTGAAGGGAACGGTCTTGAAAACCGTCAGGCGTGTAAAAGCGTGCGTGGGTTCGAATCCCACATCCTCCTTTTCATTAACGCGGGATGGAGCAGCTCGGTAGCTCGTCGGGCTCATAACCCGAAGGTCGTAGGTTCAAATCCTGCTCCCGCAATAAGGCTCGGTAGCTCAGTTGGTAGAGCAATGGATTGAAGCTCCATGTGTCGGCGGTTCGATTCCGTCTCGCGCCATTTTTAATTATAGTATGTATGCGGGTGTAGTTTAGTGGTAAAACTACAGCCTTCCAAGCTGTTGTCGCGAGTTCGATTCTCGTCACCCGCTTTGAACTTTGTTCAAATTACCAAGTTTTTAACTTGGGCGCGTAGCTCAGGTGGTTAGAGCGCACGCCTGATAAGCGTGAGGTCGGTGGTTCGAGTCCACTCGTGCCCATTAATTGGAGAATTACTCAAGAGGCTGAAGAGGACGGTTTGCTAAATCGTTAGGTCGGGTAACTGGCGCAAGGGTTCGAATCCCTTATTCTCCGTTTTATTGAGAGTTTATAACTCTTTTTTTGTATTTTTAAGAATAGTAGAATAAAAACTTCAGATTTGTAAAACTTAATTGGATTACTCATCTGAAGTTTTTTTGCGCTCTTTGTCAACTGTAGTGGGCTGCATTAAAGCTAAAATCTTTATATATTGTCGTTTTTATGGTTGTGCTAGTTTATTATTACTTCCAACTCTTGAGTGAAATTTCTCCGCTATTGAGCCAAATTTCTTTTCCGTTATCACATTGCACCAAAAGTTTTCCATTTTCAGAGATATCTTTAGCAAGTCCCTTGTAGTCTTTTTTATCCAGTGTGAAAGTAACTTCTTTTCCAAGAACGAATGACTGTTTTTTATATAGGTATAATAACTCATCTGCTGGTGTTTCGAAGAAAGCACGCCATATTTCGATAATTAATTCATTTCTTGTTATAGGTGCTGGAGCTTTGAATAAACTAGCAGCTTTTTCTTTTAATTCTTGAGGGAAGTCTTTAATAGTAAAGTTGATTCCTACTCCAATAATGATATCTGTGACTAAGCCAGTTTCTACAGATGTCATTGCCTCAGTGAGGATTCCTCCAATTTTATGATTTTTGAGGTAGATATCATTGACCCATTTTATGTCGACATCTATTAAAGTTAGGTTCTTAATGGCTTTGTAGATAGCTCCAGCTACAAGTAGTGTGTAGGATGGTAATTTGTCGTAGGTGAGATTTGGTTTAAGATGGAGTGTCATATAAATGCCACCTTGGGGTGAGTAGAAGGAGCGTTGAAAACGGCCTCGGCCTGCTGTTTGATAGGAAGCTATATAGAGGGTGTTTGCTTCATTTCCTAAATCAATTGCTTCTTTTGCATCTAGTTGAGTTGATTTTGTTTCAGGTTTAAAGCTGACTTTAATTGGAAGATTTTCTTCTAGAATCTCTGGAAGAATAAGGTCTCCATTCAGCAGTTTATAGCCTTTGTTTTTAATACTATCAATTTCAATGCCTTCTTGTTCTAGCTGCCTGATGGCTTTCCAAATTGATGTTCGGGTCAGTGATAGTTCTTCTGCAATCTTTTCTCCGCTGATATAATCGGTTTCTTTAGCTAGAATTTGGTAGACGGCTTGGTAGGATTTCATAGTGTTTCCTTTCTTTAAGAATAGTATATGATTTGAATCTAGTCTATATTTTATTACTACTATTTTAACATATGGCTACTATTTACGGCATGATTTTCTTAGAGAAAATGAAATCATTAAGATTGAGTTTTGAAATTTCAGTATTTTTGCTCGCTTTTTTACCTAGGGAAGCGTTTCCTTTGTTTTCAAATTGTTAAAAAAGTGGTACAATAAAGGGTAGCTTACTATTATCTGAATCAGCTGATTTGGAGAGAAAGGATTCATTTTGAAATCAATAGGCTTTATTGAAAAGCTGAAAGGGTTGTCTAGTAAAGAGCTGATTTTATTGGGAATTATCCTGAGTATCTTTTTACCCTTTTATCTTTTTGTAGTTGTATTCTGTTTATATATTATCAGTTTAATTTTCACAGGAGACATGAAAAGTATTCTTCAGAAAATGGGGGAGCATCCGATGCTGCTTCTTTTTCTTGGCTATAGTACTGTTATATCCGTTTTTGCACAAAATTGGATGGGAGTTGTAGCTTCAGTAGGAATTTTTCTATTTACTGTTTTCTTTTTGCATTATCAGTCGATTTTATCACATAAATTCTTTCGATTGATTTTGCAGCTCGTCTTGTTTGGTAGCGTCTTGTCAGCTGCTTTTGCGAGTTTAGAACATTTCCAAATTGTGAAGAAATTCAACTATGCTTTTCTTTCACCCAATATGCAGGTGTGGCATCAGAATCGTGCAGAAGTGACCTTCTTTAATCCTAATTATTATGGAATTATTTGTTGTTTCTGTATCATGATTGCCTTCTATCTGTTTACAACGACCAAGTTGAATTGGTTGAAAGTATTCTGTGTGATTGCAGGCTTTGTGAATCTCTTTGGTTTGAACTTTACGCAAAATCGAACTGCCTTTCCTGCTATTATCGCTGGAGCCATTATTTATCTCTTTACGACCATTAAAAACTGGAAGGCCTTTTGGCTTAGTATTGGGGTCTTCGCAATCGGCTTGAGCTTCCTCTTTTCTAGTGATTTGGGAGTTCGGATGGGGACTTTAGACTCTTCTATGGAAGAACGCATTTCTATCTGGGATGCTGGGATGGCCTTATTTAAGCAAAATCCTTTTTGGGGTGAGGGGCCATTGACCTACATGCACTCGTATCCTCGGATAAATGCTCCTTATCATGAACATGCTCACAGTCTTTATATTGATACGATTCTGAGTTACGGAATTGTGGGGACTATTTTACTAGTTTTGTCTTCTGTGGCTCCTGTTCGCTTGATGATGGATATGAGTCAGGAGTCGGGGAAACGCCCGATTATCGGTCTTTATCTGTCTTTCCTTACAGTGGTTGCTGTACACGGAATCTTTGACTTGGCCCTCTTCTGGATCCAGTCAGGTTTCATTTTCTTATTAGTTATGTGCAGTGTTCCATTGGAGCATCGAACGTTGGTATCGGATATGACGGATTAAGTTTATAAGATTGAAATCTTCTACCTTGAGTAGGAGATTTTTTTCTGGGAAAAATTATTTCTAAGTCGAAATAGTTGACAGTTAGAATAATGAGTGTTACAATTGCTTTATTCATTTCGATATAGAAATAAATTGGAGGTGTCATGAAAGATAGTCATTTGGTAGCCTATCATATTCGTTTGTTGAATAGGCGGATTTTTCAAAAGTTACTGAGCCAAGACCCTGAAGCTCTTTATAGGAGTGAGCAGGGAAAGATTTTAGCGGTTTTATGGAATAGTGAAACTGGTTGCGCAACTGCGACAGATATTGCTCTGGAAACTGGGCTTGCTAACAATACACTGACGACGATGATTAAAAAGCTAGAGGAACAAAATCTTGTAACTATTAGTCCATGTGGAGAAGATAAGCGTAAGAAGTATTTGGTTTTAACAGAGTTGGGGCAGTCTCAGAAAGAAGTGGGGCATCGTGTCAGTCAGAAATTGGATACGGTTTTTTACAAAGGTTTTTCAGAGGAAGAAATTCGTCAGTTTGAAGCCTTTCAAGAAAGAATTTTGGCGAATCTGAAAGAGAAGGCAAAAGAGGATTAAAATAGATCAAATTAGCTGTTTATAAGTAAAGGCCACTTTCGACTTTGTTTTCCAACTCTTAGGACAAGGAAACTATGTGGTTAGCTATGGTCAGACTCAGATTGACGGAGTTGCCTATGCCCAGTATGATATCTTCCGTCTAGAAAACGGGAAAATTGTGGAGCATTGGGACAATAAGGAAGTCATGCCTAAGGTAGAAGACTTGACCAATCGAGGGAAGTTTTAAATTGAGGATACAGAATGATTGAATACAAAAATGTAGCCTTGCGCTACACAGAAAAAGATGTCTTGAGAGATGTCAATTTACGGATTGATAATGGAGAGTTTATGGTTTTAGTTGGACCTTCTGGCTCAGGTAAGACAACCATGATTAAGATGGTCAACCGCCTCTTGGAGCCAACTGATGGAAATATTTATATGGATGGCAAGCGCATCAAAGACTATAACGAGCGGGAGCTTCGTCTTTCTACTGGTTATGTTTTACAGGCTATTGCTCTCTTTCCCAATCTAACGGTTGCGGAAAATATTGCCCTGATTCCTGAGATGAAGGGCTGGACTAAGGAAGAAATTGCTCAGAAAACAGAAGAGCTTTTGGCCAAGGTTGGCTTGCCAGTAGCTGAGTATGGGCATCGTTTACCTAGTGAACTATCTGGTGGGGAACAGCAACGGGTCGGTATTGTTCGTGCTATGATTGGTCAGCCTAAGATTCTCCTCATGGATGAGCCTTTTTCAGCCTTGGATGCTATTTCGAGAAAACAGTTACAGGTTCTGACGAAAAAATTGCATAAAGAGTTTGGGATGACAACGATTTTTGTGACCCATGATACGGATGAAGCCTTGAAGTTGGCGGACCGTATTGCTGTCTTGCAGGATGGAGAGATTCGTCAGGTGGCGAACCCTGAGACTATTTTAAAAGCTCCTGCCACAGAATTTGTAGCAGACTTGTTTGGAGGTAGTGTTCATGACTAATTTAATTGCAACTTTTCAAGATCGTTTTAGTGATTGGTTGACAGCTCTATCTCAACATTTACAGTTGTCACTATTGACCTTGTTGCTGGCCATCTTTATAGCGATTCCCTTGGCTGTTTCTCTTCGCTATCATGAGAAGTTGGCCGACTGGGTCTTGCAGATTGCAGGGATTTTCCAGACTATCCCGTCACTGGCCTTGTTAGGGCTCTTTATCCCCTTGATGGGAATTGGAACCTTGCCAGCTTTGACAGCTCTAGTGATCTATGCGATCTTTCCGATTTTACAAAATACCATCACTGGACTCAAGGGAATTGATCCGAGTCTGCAAGAGGCTGGGATTGCCTTTGGGATGACCAGATGGGAGCGACTCAAGAAGTTTGAAATTCCACTTGCCATGCCTGTTATGATGTCTGGGATTCGCACGGCGGCCGTCTTGATCATCGGTACGGCGACCTTGGCTGCCTTGATTGGTGCAGGGGGGCTGGGTTCCTTTATCCTTTTGGGAATTGACCGTAATAATGCCAGTCTGATTTTAATCGGGGCCCTTTCTTCTGCAGTGCTGGCCATTGCCTTCAACGTCCTACTAAAAGTGATGGAAAAAGCAAAATTGCGGACGATTTTCTCTGGTTTTGCCTTGGTGACAATATTACTCGGTCTGTCTTATAGCCCAGCTCTCTTAGCTCAAAAAGAGAAAGAAAACTTGGTGATTGCTGGGAAATTGGGTCCAGAACCAGAAATTTTGGCCAATATGTATAAACTCCTCATTGAGGAAAATACCAGTATGACTGCGACTGTTAAACCGAATTTTGGGAAAACAAGCTTCCTCTATGAAGCTTTGAAAAAAGGCGATATTGACATCTATCCTGAATTTACTGGTACGGTGACTGAAAGTCTGCTTCAACCATCACCGAAAGTGAGTCATGAGCCTGAGCAGGTTTATGATGTAGCGCGTGATGGTATTGCCAAACAGGATCATCTAGCCTATCTCAAACCTATGTCTTATCAAAATACCTATGCTGTGGCTGTTCCGAAGAAAATTGCTCAAGAATATGGCTTGAAGACCATTTCGGACTTGAAAAAAGTGGAAGGGCAGTTGAAGGCCGGTTTTACACTCGAATTTAATGACCGTGAAGATGGCAATAAGGGCTTGCAATCAATGTACGGTCTCAATCTCAATGTAGCGACTATGGAGCCAGCTCTTCGCTATCAGGCAATTCAGTCAGGCGATATTCAAATCACGGACGCCTATTCAACCGATGCAGAGTTGGCGCGTTATGATTTGCAGGTCTTGGAAGATGACAAGCAACTCTTCCCACCTTACCAAGGGGCTCCACTGATGAAAGAAGCTCTTCTCAAGAAACATCCAGAGTTGGAAACAGTTCTCAATAAATTGGCTGGTAAAATTACTGAAAGCCAGATGAGCCAGCTTAACTATCAAGTCGGTGTTGAAGGCAAGTCAGCAGAACAAGTAGCCAAAGAGTTTCTACAAGAACAAGGTTTGTTGAAGAAATAGTTTGAAAATGTCAAACTCAACTTTGTTAAACTCAACTTTGTTAAACGACTATATAGAAGAACGCTCAGACAATGTCGTCTGGGCTTTTTTGATTGTTGAAAAGATAAAAACTCAGTAGCCTAGAAATAAGGCAACTGAGCTCTACTCTGTATTCAATTTTTAGGAATGAGAAGGTCTAGATAAAACTGGACAACTTCCTGGTATGTAAAGTCTTGTCCTTTTTTGAGCCACCAGGTCAATGTCTCGATAAAGTTGGACACGACCAAGTGTTGGAGGTAAGAAGTAGGCAGATTAGTGTGGGCTTCTTTTAACTCATCAGCCAACATGGGATAGACATGGTGTTCTAGCTCTTTATGGAGTTGACGGAGGAAGTAGTCATTTTTGGAAAATAGCAGACTGGTGATATGGTCTTGGTTTTTCTGAAAATGAAGAAAGAGGTGGGCGAGGTAGTCCTCAGTTGAAATGGGTTGCTCTCTTTCAAAGAGATGATGAAAGAGGTAGCGGCAAAGCTCGTCCAGAAGTAGTTCCTTGCTCTCATAGTGACAGTAAAAGGTGGAACGTCCAACATCTGCGAGTTCAATGATATCCTGAACTGTAGTGGATTCGTAGCCCTTATCGTTCAAAAGTTGTAGAAAAGCTTGAAAGATGGCTTTTTTTGTTTTGCTGATACGGCGGTCAATGGTAGTCATATGGACACTTGAGGCAAATTGTTCAGAAATGAATAAAGCTGACGTTTTGCTTCTATCCTTTCTTTGAGTTTTAGTGGATAATGATAATGAACAAGGTATTCATAAATCTATTATAACAAAGGAATGAGAAAGATGAAGGCAAAATATACTGTTTGGGTAGCTTTTTTCTTAAATTTAAGCTATGCTATTGTTGAGTTTATCGCAGGAGGAATCTTCGGTTCAAGTGCTGTTCTTGCTGATTCTATCCATGACTTGGGAGATGCTATAGCAATCGGCATATCGGCCTTTTTAGAAACAATCTCAAATAGAGAAGAAGATAGGCAATACACCTTGGGTTACAAGCGATTTAGTCTTTTAGGGGCCCTAGTGACTGCTGTGATTCTTATCACAGGATCCATTCTAGTGATCTTGGAAAATATAACTAAACTTTTGAATCCACAGCCCGTTAATGACGAAGGCGTCCTCTGGCTAGGAATCATTGCAGTCAGTATCAATGTGCTAGCTAGTCTAGTAGTTCGTAAGGGAAAGACAAAGAACGAGTCAATTCTGAGCCTGCACTTTTTGGAAGATACTCTAGGTTGGTTGGCTGTCATTCTAATGGCGATTATCCTCCGATTTACAGATTGGTATATCCTTGATCCGCTCTTATCGCTTGTCATTTCCATCTTCATTCTAACAAAAGCTATTCCTCGATTTTGGAGCGCACTCAAGATTTTCCTGGATGCTGTGCCAGAAGGACTAGAGACAGGTGATTTGGAGAAGGATTTGGAGGCTCTGACCAATGTCAAAAGTGTCAATCAACTTAGCATTTGGTCCATGGATGGTCTAGAAAATAATGCTATTATCCATATCTGTTTAGAGGATTGGGAGGAGATGACGGAAACAAAGAATCAAGTACGTCAGCTCTTAGAAGAAAGAGGTGTGCAGAATATTACTATCGAAGTGGACACCAGTCAAAGCAATCATGCGCAACATAAGCGAAAGGTAACAGCCTTAGGGCAATCCCATGGGCATCAACACTAGAAAAAGCGGCTGAGACAAAACTCAATTTCAAGAGAAAATGAAGTAAATCTTCATACAAAAAAACGTATAGTATCAAGGGTTTTCAATGTCTGATACTATGCGCTTTTTGCTTTTAAAGACTTTTTTTCCAGTTTCTTTGGTATCATATTTGAAAGACGCTTTCCCCAACCTCTTTCTTTGATTGATGAAAAGGTATGCTAATAAGAGAACTGATAATGATAAAAAATTTTTCGATTAGACGCAAAATGCTTGACTTGGAGTCAACTCAAAATTATATAATAAGATAAGTGAGTTAGAATAGCTTAAATTCAGTGAATGAGAGGAGGTTAGTGTATGAATATTAAATCTGCTAGTGACTTGTTGGGAATTTCAGCGGATACGATTCGGTACTATGAACGGGTTGGTCTTGTGCCACCGATTACTCGAACTGCAACTGGAATTCGTGATTTTCAAGATCATGATATTGAAGCTCTGGAATTTATTAAGTGTTTTCGTTCGGCAGGTGTCTCTGTAGATAGTTTAGTTGACTATATGTCTCTCTACCAAAAGGGGGATGAAACGCGAGAGAAAAGGCTTGGTATTTTAGAAGAGGAAAAGAAAAAATTAGAGGAGCGCTTGTCTCAGTTACAGGTGGCTTTAAATCGCTTAAATCTCAAAATTAAACTTTACAAGGAAGGAAAAATTTAAATGAAATCAGCAGTATATACAAAGGCAGGTCAGGTTGGTCTTGCTACAATTGAACGTCCGCAAATTATAGACGCAGATGATGCGATTATTCGTGTAGTTCGTGCGTGCGTTTGCGGATCGGATCTATGGAGGTACCGTAATCCAGAAACGAAAGCTGGACACAAAAATAGTGGACACGAAGCGATTGGGATTGTCGAAGAAACTGGGGAATCCATTACGACGGTGAAACCAGGTGATTTTGTCATTGTCCCTTTTACTCATGGATGTGGTGAATGTGATGCCTGTCTTGCTGGTTTTGACGGTTCTTGCGACAATCATATTGGTAATAACTTGGGAGGCGATTTTCAGGCGGAATATATTCGTTTTCACTATGCAAACTGGGCGCTGGTTAAAATCCCTGGACAACCTTCTGACTACACAGAAGGTATGCTAAAGTCCCTCTTGACTCTTGCAGATGTTATGCCGACAGGCTATCATGCGGCGCGAGTTGCAAATGTTCAAAAAGGGAACAAGGTTGTTGTTATCGGTGATGGTGCTGTTGGTCAATGTGCTGTCATCGCGGCGAAGATGCGTGGTGCATCGCAAATTATCCTTATGAGTCGTCATGAAGATCGTCAAAAGATGGCTCTGGAGTCGGGTGCGACAGCTGTTGTAGCTGAGCGAGGTCAAGAAGGTATTGCCAAGGTGCGTGAAATTCTCGGTGGCGGAGCAGACGCAGCACTTGAATGTGTTGGTACGGAGGCTGCTGTAGAACAGGCGCTAGGTGTCCTTCATAATGGAGGGCGTATGGGATTTGTAGGAGTCCCACACTATAATAATCGTGCTCTTGGTTCGACATTTATGCAAAATATCTCTGTAGCAGGTGGGGCAGCTTCTGCGACAACATATGATAAGCAATTTTTACTAAAAGCCGTCCTTGATGGTGATATCAATCCAGGCCGTGTCTTTACTTCAAGCTATAAATTAGAAGATATTGATCAAGCTTATAAAGATATGGATGAACGTAAGACCATTAAGTCTATGATTGTGATGGCCTAAAAAAGAAAATCCTAATGGAGATTTGAGACTCTCTATTAGGATTTTTTGTCATTTTTAATTTGTGGAGTTATGGCAGAGTACTCTCTCTCAATGTCAGTCTGGTTCCCAGCATGGTTAGGCTAGGGATTTTCCGACCGTGGAGTACTTCCTTATTAAGAATATCCATACCTGCTCGGCCCATTTCTTCGGTATAGACGGTGATGCTAGAGAGGGGAGGATAGACTTGCTTGGTCAGGCTAGTATCGTTAAAGGAAATAAGACTGACGCGGTCTGGCAGGTTGATTCCAGCTTCTTGGAGCGCACGGAGGGCACCGATGGCTAAACTATCGCTAGCTGCAAAAAAGGCTGGTGGGAGTTGGTCTCCCAAGTTCTGAATGGCCTCCTTCATCAAGTCATAGCCAGACTGGGCGGTAAAGCTTCCTTGAAAGACTAATTCATCATGATAGATTCCTTTTGTTTGACTGTAGTTTCTAAAATTTTCCAGTCGCTTATCCTCAATGATTTCTTCTTGGTCGGTTGTTTCTTCAAGGCCTGTTAGAATCCCGATGCGGTCCATCCCTTGGCTGAGAAAATAATCGACAACCTGTTTCATGGCAGTGTAAAAGTCTGTGATAATGCAGGTATGTCCCAGGGAAAGTGTATCGCTGTCTAGAAATACAAGAGGCTTTTGGTATTCTTCAAAGGCAGAAATCTGAGCTCGACTAAACTTTCCGATGCAGAGAATCCCAATCACTTCCTCGCTTAGGGTAAAAGGATGGTCATTAAAATAGCGCAAGATATCATAGTCCAACTCTTGGGCTCTTTTTTCAATACCCAAGCGAATCTGGTAGTAGTAAAGGTCGTCCAGTTCTCCTTGTTCACTGACCCATTGGATAATGGCAATCTTTTGCTTGGGTTTGTGGGAATCGCCTGTCTTGAGGTGCTTGGTGTAGCCCAGTTCTTCAGCAACGGTTAAAATACGGTGTCTGGTTTCTTCTGTAACAGATAGGCTCTGGTCGCGATTGAGGACGCGGGATACGGTCGCGATAGAGACAGAGGCTAGCTGTGCAATGTCTTTTAAGGTAGCCATAAATCCTCCTTCTTTAAGGTTAGTATATCATATTTTTCTGCTTTTTACTGATAGTTTAGTAAAATTTTAGTAAAAAGGATTGACCTTGGAAAATCCCTTGGATACAATAGAAGAAAACGATTACATGTTAAGGTGGCTTAACGGACAGTCAAAGGAGAATTCAAATGACACAACATCTTACTGCAGAAGCACTTCGCAAAGACTTTCTTGCTGTTTTTGATCAAGAAGCAGACCAAACTTTCTTTTCACCAGGTCGTATCAATTTGATTGGTGAACACACGGACTACAACGGTGGGCACGTTTTTCCAGCTGCTATTTCCTTGGGAACTTACGGTGCAGCTCGTAAGCGTGACGACCAAGTTTTACGTTTCTACTCAGCTAATTTTGAGGACAAGGGCATTATCGAAGTGCCTCTCGCTGACCTCAAGTTTGAAAAAGAGCACAATTGGACCAATTATCCAAAAGGGGTTCTTCATTTCTTGCAAGAAGCTGGTCATGTGATTGACAAAGGTTTTGATTTCTTTGTTTATGGGAATATCCCAAATGGTGCTGGTTTGTCTTCTTCAGCATCCTTGGAACTTTTGACAGGGGTCGTGGCAGAGCATCTCTTTGATTTAAAATTAGAGCGTCTCGATTTGGTTAAAATCGGAAAACAAACAGAAAACAACTTTATCGGAGTCAACTCTGGCATTATGGACCAGTTTGCTATCGGTATGGGTGCAGACCAACGTGCTATTTACTTAGATACTAACACTTTAGAGTATGATTTGGTACCACTTGATTTGAAGGACAATGTCGTTGTTATTATGAACACTAACAAACGCCGTGAATTGGCGGATTCTAAATACAATGAACGTCGTGCTGAGTGTGAGAAAGCAGTAGAAGAATTGCAAGTTGTCTTGGATATTCAGACCTTGGGTGAATTGGACGAGTGGGCCTTTGACCAGTACAGCTACCTAATCAAAGACGAAAATCGTTTGAAACGTGCTCGTCATGCTGTGCTTGAAAACCAACGTACCCTTAAAGCTCAAGCAGCCCTTCAAGCAGGTGATTTGGAAACCTTTGGTCGCTTGATGAATGCGTCACACGTTTCTCTAGAACATGACTATGAAGTGACTGGTTTGGAATTGGATACTCTTGTTCATACAGCTTGGGCACAAGAAGGAGTTCTAGGTGCTCGTATGACAGGGGCAGGTTTTGGCGGATGTGCCATTGCCTTGGTGCAAAAAGATACAGTTGAGGCCTTTAAGGAAACTGTTGGCAAGCACTACGAGGAAGTCGTTGGATACGCTCCAAGCTTCTATATCGCTGAAGTTGCAGGTGGCACTCGCGTCCTTGACTAGTCAAAAGGAGGCTTTATGGTGACCTTAGTAGATAAATTTGTAACACATGTCATTTCTGAAAGTTCATTTGAGGAAATGGATCGAATCTACCTGACCAATCGTGTCTTGGCACGAGTGGGAGACGGTGTTTTGGAAGTTGAGACCAATCTGGATAAATTGATTGACCTCAAGGACCAGCTGGTTGAGGAAGCCGTTCGATTAGAGACGATTGAGGATAGTCAGACTGCGCGTGAAATCCTCGGTGCTGAATTGATGGACTTGGTAACTCCTTGTCCGAGTCAGGTCAATCGTGACTTTTGGGCAACCTACGCCCAATCTCCTGAGCAGGCGATAGCGGACTTCTACCAACTCAGTCAGAAAAATGACTACATCAAACTCAAGGCCATTGCTAAAAATATTGCTTATCGTGTTCCATCTGACTACGGAGAACTTGAAATTACCATCAATCTCTCTAAGCCTGAAAAGGATCCCAAAGAGATTGCGGAAGCCAAGTTGGTGCAAGCTAGTAATTATCCTCAGTGTCAGCTTTGTCTAGAGAATGAGGGCTACCATGGTCGAATCAACCACCCAGCTCGCAGCAATCACCGGATTATCCGTTTTGAAATGGCTGGTCAGGAGTGGGGCTTCCAGTATTCTCCCTATGCTTATTTTAATGAGCACTGTATTTTCTTAGATGGCCGGCATCGTCCCATGGCGATTAGCCGTCAGAGTTTTGAACGTTTGCTAGCTATCGTAGAGCAGTTCCCAGGTTATTTTGCAGGCTCTAATGCCGACCTGCCGATTGTGGGTGGCTCTATTCTGACTCATGATCATTATCAGGGAGGCCGTCACGTATTTCCGATGGAATTGGCTCCCTTGCAAAAGACTTTCTCTTTTACTGGTTTTGAGCAGGTCAAGGCTGGGATTGTCAAGT
The DNA here is from genome assembly GCF_041432315.1 of Streptococcus sp. 27098_8_76. Lineage (GTDB taxonomy): Bacteria > Bacillota > Bacilli > Lactobacillales > Streptococcaceae > Streptococcus. The sequence goes on from NZ_JAPVZI010000002.1 coordinate 13,841, forward strand.
GGCCAATGTCAGTGTTGCGTTTGACTTCGGCTTCCAAAGAAGATTTGATCAACTTAGCTGACAAGATTTTGCAGGAATGGCGCCAGTATTCAGATCCAAGGGTGCAAGTCTTGGCAGAAAGTAATGGAACACCACACCATACAATTACACCCATTGCCCGCAAACGCGATGGACAGTTTGAGTTGGACTTGGTCTTGCGGGACAATCAGACTTCTGCAGAACATCCTGATGGCATCTATCATCCTCACAAGGATGTCCAACATATCAAGAAGGAAAATATCGGCTTGATTGAGGTCATGGGCTTGGCAATCTTGCCACCACGTCTGAAAGAAGAAGTGGAGCAAGTCGCTAGCTATCTTGTAGGAGAAACTGTTACAGTTGCCGATTATCATCAGGAATGGGCAGACCAACTTAGAGCCCAATATCCAGACATAACAGATAAAGAAAAAGCCCTTGAAATCGTCAAGGACTCTGTTGGTGCTATCTTTGCACGTGTGCTTGAGGACGCAGGAGTCTACAAGCAGACAGAACAAGGACAGGCAGCCTTTATGCGCTTTGTGGAGCAGGTCGGAATTTTGTCAGACTAGGAGCTTTCTCCTTGCACAGTCCTATAAAAAGTAGTATCATAGTGTCGTTTGAAATATCAGGAGGAAACGATGAAAGACTTTCATTTTGACGCTATATCTGCCTTTGAAAATTACGAAATTGAACAAATGAGAGATGGTCACGTTGTGGTGACGACCAAAGTAGTGGACTCGTCGCTCAACTACTATGGCAATGCTCATGGTGGCTATCTCTTTACCCTTTGCGACCAGATCAGTGGTTTGGTGGTCATATCTCTGGGACTTGATGGGGTGACACTCCAATCCTCTATCAACTACCTTAAGGCAGGAAAACTCGACGATGTATTGACCATTAAAGGAGAATGTGTCCATCAAGGTCGTACAACCTGTGTGATGGATGTGGATATCACCAATCAAGAGGGCAGAAATGTCTGTAAGGCAACCTTTACTATGTTTGTCACAGGCCAAAGGTCTGAGGAAAGACGGGTAAGTATATAGATAAACAAAAAAGAGGCTTACACCCAATGTCATTAAGTTAAGAAATTCAAATACAATTCTGTATTTGGGTTTCTTTTTTATGTGATAAACTTATAATTAAGGAGGTATTTCCCATGATAAAACAAATAAAATCTCACTTGAATAAGAGTATTCAGAGTATCCTTGGCCAAAAAGTTGAGTTCGTCAAACAAGATGAACAGGCCTTTACTCGTAAAAGAAGTTTATCACTAGAAACTATGATTCGTACCATTCTGGGAATGGGAGGAAAATCCTTGTCAAAAGAATTACTAGATGCCAAACTGACAGTTTCAAATTCAGCCTTTGTTCAAAGACGCTATCAGATAAAACCTGAAGCGTTCTATGCCCTATTTAAAGAATTTACAGCACCTATTCCACTTAATACTGATTTTCCAATATTCGCTGCAGATGGGAGTGATATCTGTATTCCTAGAAATCCCATGGATACAAAAACCTCTATCCAAACCCAAACGGATGTTAAATCCTATAATCTCATACACATAAATGCCCTATACGACTTGACGACTGGAGTGTATAGAGATGTTTCTATTCAAGACAACCATGCGCAACATGAGCGCTTAGCTCTGATTCAGATGATGGAGGCTTCTCCCTTTCGAGAAAGCTCTTGTTATCATGGATAGAGGCTATGAAAGTTACAATCTCATGGCTCATTTTCAAGAAAAAGGATGGCTTTATATCATCCGTATTCGAGATGGAAAACAATCCATGCGATCCTCCTTCAACTTGCCAAATACAGAGTGTTTTGATCAAAACTTTTCTCTAAAATTATCACGAAAGCAAACCAATCAGCTTCAAAAACTTTATCATGATTTTCCCAATGACTATCATTTTATTCCACACAATTCTACTTTTGATTTTCTTCCAGAAACAAGTCGAAAACATGACCCTGTTGAACTATACCAACTTCCTTTTTGTATGGTGCGTTTAGAAGCGGAAGAAGGAAAGTACGAAACTTTAGTGACAAATACGGACTATTCAGTCCAAGAATTAAAAAATCTCTACGCCAGCAGATGGGGCATAGAGACTAGTTTTCGTGACCTGAAATACAGTATTGGCTTGGTCAATTTTCATACAAAAAAGAAGGAAGGGATTCTCCAAGAAATCTTTGCTCGCTTTACAAATTTTAACTTTTGTCGTTGGGTAACCTCGCAAGTTGCCATCGACAGTAGTCACAAAAAACAAAGATATAAAGTGTGTTTCTCAGATGCGACTTATGCCTGCCGTTTGTTTTTTAACGAATCCCTTTTTTCCCTCCAGTTGAAAAACTACCTCAAGAAACACTTATCTATTATTCGACCGAATCGAAAATATCCAAGAAAGATAAAGGCCCAATCGGTAGTTGATTTCATCTATAGAGTAACATAAATCTCAAAAAATAGGGTGAAAAACCTTTATTTGTCATGCAAAAAAATAGAAGATGTGATAGAGAATCACTTTGATGATCTCAATCACACCTCCTATTCAAATAGTTAGATCACTAACTTAATGACATTGGGCTCACACCTCTTTTTCTTATTTCTTTTTACGATTCAGTACTGCATTGAGAACAATAGCAAGTAGGCTGGCTACGACGATTCCGTTTGAGAAGAACATTTGGAAGGCTGTCGGCATGCTGACAAAGAGATTACTGTTGTTGAGTCCGACACCTGCAGCGATTGATACAGCTGCAATAAGGAAGTTGTGTTCATTGTTAGCAAAGTCAACACGGGCGAGGATTTGCATCCCTTGAATAGATACAAAACCAAACATTACCAGCATGGCACCACCAAGGACAGGACTCGGAATGATTTGAGCAAGGGCACCAAACTTAGGAAGGAGTCCAAGGAGAACCAGGAAACCAGCTGCGTAGTAGATTGGCAGGCGAGTCTTGATTCCTGATAATTTAACCAAACCAACGTTTTGTGAAAATCCTGTGTAAGGGAAGGTGTTAAAGATTCCTCCGAGAAGTACGGCCAAACCTTCTGCGCGGTAACCGTTGCGCAGGCGCGTGCTGTCGATTGGATCCTTTGTGATATCAGACAAGGCCAGATAAACACCAGTTGACTCAACCATAGAAACCGTTGCGATGATACACATCATGACAATGGATGAGATTTCAAAGGTTGGCATCCCAAAGTAGAGTGGAGTTGGGACATGGACAAGTGGTGCTGCTGCAACAGGAGAGAAGTCAACCAAGCCCATGCTAGCAGCGATGGCAGTTCCAACAACCAGACCAATCAAAATGGAGATAGACTTGATAAATCCTTTGGTAAAGATGTTAATCAAGAGGATAATCAAAACAGTAATAGCTGCAAGCAAGAGACTTTGACCAGTTGGCTCTGGAACGTTATTTCCCATATTTCCAATAGCGACAGGAATCAAGGTTAAACCAATCGTGGTAATAACAGAGCCTGTTACGATAGAAGGGAAGAGATTGGCTACTTTTGAGAAAATGCCTGAAACAAGAACCACGTAAATCCCTGATGCGATAAGGGCACCAAACATAGCACCACTGCCATGACTTTGTCCAATCATAATCAAGGGAGCGACCGACTGGAAAGCTACTCCTAGAACGACTGGGAGTCCAATTCCAAAGTATTTGTTGAGTTGGAGTTGAAGGAAGGTTGCCACCCCACACATGAAGATATCTGTAGAAATCAGGTAGGTCAACTGCTCAGCTGAATAGCCAAGGGCTGTCGCAATCATGATGGGAACCAGGATGGATCCTGAGTACATGGCTAGTAAGTGTTGCAAGCCAAGAACGGCTGCTTGCGAATGTTTTTCTTGAGTTTGCATTAGAGATCTGCCTCCTTAAAAATAACTTGACCATTTTCAAAACGATCCAAACGAGCGAGTGATAGGACAGGATAGCCTGCTTTTTCAAGCAAATCACGGCCATCTTGGAAGGATTTTTCAATCACGATACCAATAGCTTCGACTCTTGCACCGGCCTGTTCGATGATTTGAATCAAGCCTTTAGCAGCTTGGCCATTAGCAAGGAAATCGTCGATAATCAAAACCTTGTCCTCTGGTGAGAGGAATTTTCCAGCGATGGAAACGGTGCTGGTAACCTGCTTGGTAAAGGAGTAAACTTGGGCAGTTAAGATTCCTTCGTTCATAGTAATGTTTTTAGCTTTTTTGGCGAAAATCATAGGAACGTTTAAGGCTTCGGCAGTAAAAATGGCTGGGGCAATACCTGACGCTTCAATGGTTACGACCTTGGTAATGCCAGCAGAAGCAAATTTTTCCGCAAAAACCTTACCAATCTCTCTCATCAAGCTAAAGTCAACTTGGTGGGTTAAAAAGGAATCCACCTTGAGGATGTTATCACCCAAGATATGCCCATCCTTGAGGATGCGCTCTTCTAATAATTTCATAAGACCTCCTAAAGTCTAAAAGCCAATCCATTTGCTTGTTTCAGATTTCTATCCAGTAAAACTGATAGAAAAAGGACCTACTTAATCTCTAAGTAAGTCCCCAAAATAGGCATGGCAAAAAAGCCCATCCCCTCAAGCTAACTTACTTATTGTTAGGTGTTCCGGCACCTTGTAGAAACGTCGTGCCAATTCACGACATAAACAAGTAAAACGATATTTAATTTTAAATAGGCTTGAGCCAATGTTTTTATTTTACACTAAATAACTTTAGAAATCAACTGTTTTGTTAGTGTTTTGGTTTGAAAAACGAACAAATATAATAAAAATGGGTAAAAATTAACTTATTGGCTAACATTTATACTCAATGAAAATCAAAGAGCAAACTAGGAAGCTAGCCGCAGGCTGTACTTGAGTACGGTAAGGCGACGCTGACGTGGTTTGAATTTGATTTTCGAAGAGTATTAGAAGATTTTTTCATCATAAAAGACATATTATCAAGATTTTTCAATACCTGACAATATGCCTCTTTCTAACTTTAAAGACTTTTTCCCAATCTTTATTGTTCTACTCGCTAAATCTTAAAAAATAGCCATCTGGGTCTAGAACTGCAAATTCATGAGGGTAGATATATTGTTCGCCAACTCGAAATTCTCTTTTTGTCAGGGGACGATGGATAGGATAGTCAGCTTCCAGCAGTTTTTGGTGGAGCTGAGGGACATCTTCAATGCCAAAGGAAATATTAACACCGCGCCCGAAAGGATAGGTTAGTTGGGCTAATTCTTCTGTGCTGCCTTCTTCTAGCATTAGCTGGCAATCTTCAAGCGAGAGGAAGAGAAATTTCTCCTCTGGACGCTCGTATTCAACAGAGAATCCTAGCAGGTCGCAGTAGAAGTGGCGTGATTTTTCGATGTCAGATACTACAAATTCAGGAATGACAGCTTGATAGTCCATTCGTTTTCTCCTTAGAGTTCAATCTCCATGACAATGGGTGTATGGTCTTGGCGAGCTCCTGAGTCAATCATATCAGACTTGGTCACCTTGTCAGCCACGCGGTTGCTTGTCAGCCAGTAGTCGATTCTCCAGCCTGTATTGTTGATTTTAGAAGTCTTGCTGCGCTGTGCCCACCAAGTGTAGCGTTCTGGAACATCGCCATGAATATGGCGGAAGGTGTCGGTAAATCCAGTTGCCAAAAGGTTGGTAAATCCAGCACGTTCCTCGTCGGTAAATCCTGGTGAACGGCGGTTGCTAGCAGGATTTGCAAGGTCAATCTCATTGTGGGCCACGTTGTAGTCACCGGTTGCAAGGACTGGTTTTTCTTTGTCTAGTTGAGCCAAGTACTCAGCATATTTGACATCCCAGACTTGACGTTCTTCCAAGCGTTTGAGACCATCACCAGCATTTGGAGTGTAAACTTGGGTCACGAAAAATTTATCAAATTCTAGAGTGATGATACGACCTTCCAAGTCCATGGTAGAAGGGGCACCGATTTCTGGAAAAGTGACAGTGGGTGTAAGTTCTTTCTTATAAAGGAACATGGTTCCAGCATAGCCTTTGCGGGCAGGCTCTTGAGAAGAGCGCCACGTGTTTACGTAGCCTGGGAAGACTTCTTCTAAAATCTCCAAGTGTTTCTTTGTAGGACCCTTGGCAGAAAGCTTGGTTTCTTGGATAGCGATGATATCAGCATTTTCAGCAACCAAGGTTTGTAGGACTTCTTGGGACAATTTGGCACGAGCTGAGTCACTAGTTAGGGCTGCGTTAAGGGAATCAATATTCCATGAGATAAGTTTCATAAAGTTACCTTTTTCATTCAGATTATAGATTTTATTATACCAAAAAAAGGTCTATTTCCCCAACGTATGGTTTGAAAAATCACCCTTTTTCGTTTATAATGAAGAATGATTTTATGAAAGGGAGTGGAAATAAATGAAATTTTACTCATATGACTATGTGCTAAGCCAAATCAGTCAGCAAAATGGCATCATGATTGGTTTTGGGATTGTTCTCCTAGCTATCACAGGTTTTTTTGCTTTTAAGGCTTATCGTGATAAAAAGGGGACTAAGTTTCGGGAATTGGTCATGATTTTGGCCTTGACCTTGGTGGCCATGCTTTTGGTGACAATCTCAAAATACCAGACCAATCAAGCCTCTAACAACCAATTTCAAACTTCACTTCATTTCATAGAGGTTGTTTCCAAAGACTTGGGAGTGGATAAATCAGAAGTTTATGTCAATACTTCTGCAGCCACTGATGGAGCGCTAATCAAGGTAGGTTCAAATTTCTATCGCGCTTTGAACGGGAGCCAACCAGACAAGTATCTTTTAGAAAAATTAGAATTGCATCAAACAGACGCTATTGAATTGGTGGAGGTAAACAAATGACACTCAACTATATGGAAATTTTAATCAAACTGGCCTTGGGTCTTTTCTCGCTTGTTTTTGTTATCAATGTGACAGGAAAGGGAAATCTGGCGCCTAACTCTGCGACAGACCAAATTCAGAACTATGTTCTCGGTGGTATTCTCGGTGGGGTGATTTACAATAGTTCAATCAGCATTCTGCAATACGCAGTGATTTTGATGATGTGGACGATTTTGGTTTTGACCCTCAAATGGCTTAATAACAATGTTCGTTTTGTCAAACACTTGATTGATGGAAAACCGACTCTCCTCATCAAAAATGGGCAGATTGATCCAGAAGCCTGTCGTTCAGTTGGTTTGTCTGCGGCAGATGTAGCTCTCAAACTTCGTAGTCAAGGGATTTTCCAGATGAAGCAGGTCAAACGCGCTGTGCAGGAGCAAAATGGCCAACTCATCGTGGTCCAAATGGGAGATGAAAATCCTAAGTATCCAGTTGTGACTGACGGTGTGATCCAAGTAGATGTTTTGGAATCGATTGGTCGTAGCGAAGAGTGGCTGCTTGATAACCTCAGCAAACAAGGACATGAAAATGTTGCCAATATCTTTATCGCTGAGTATGACAAGGGTGCTGTTACAGTCGTAACCTATGAATAAGAAAAACCTGGGGTCTTGGCCTCAGGTTTCCATTTGCAATCAGAAAGGGATTTTATGTCCATTATTCAAAAACTTTGGTGGTTTTTCAAGTTAGAAAAGCGCCGTTATCTAGTCGGAATTGTGGCCTTGGTCTTAGTTTCCGTCCTCAATCTCATCCCTCCCATGGTCATGGGGCGAGTCATTGATGCCATCACTTCGGAGCAATTAACCCAGCAGGACCTCCTTATTGACCTATTTTACTTGCTTCTTGCAGCCTTTGGGATGTACTATCTGCGCTATGTTTGGCGTATGTATATCCTTGGGACTTCCTACCGTCTGGGGCAGATTATGCGCTCTCGCTTGTTTGAACATTTCACAAAAATGTCGCCAGCCTTTTATCAGACCTATCGGACGGGGGACCTGATGGCACACGCAACCAACGATATCAATGCCTTGACTCGTCTGGCAGGAGGCGGTGTTATGTCTGCTGTTGATGCTTCTATCACGGCTTTGGTGACCTTGCTGACCATGCTCTTTAGCATTTCGTGGCAAATGACCCTAGTTGCCATTTTACCCTTACCTTTCATGGCTTATGCGACCAGTCGTCTAGGGAGAAAGACCCACAAGGCTTTTGGCGAATCACAGGCTGCCTTTTCTGAACTCAATAACAAGGTGCAGGAGTCTGTATCAGGTATTAAAGTGACCAAGTCTTTCGGGTATCAGGCGGACGAGCTCAAGTCTTTCCAGGCAGTCAATGAATTGACCTTCCAAAAGAATCTCCAAACCATGAAATACGATAGTCTCTTTGATCCTATGGTTCTCTTATTTGTTGGTTCTTCCTATGTTTTAACGCTCTTGGTCGGTTCCTTGATGGTTCAGAAAGGGCAAATCACCGTTGGAAATCTGGTCACTTTTATCAGTTATTTGGATATGTTGGTCTGGCCTCTTATGGCCATTGGTTTCCTCTTTAATATCACTCAGCGAGGGAAGGTTTCTTACCAACGGATTGAGGATCTTTTGTCTCAGGAATCACCTGTAAAAGACCCTGAATTTCCTCTGGATAGTATTGAAAATGGACGTTTGGAATACGCCATTGACAGCTTTGCCTTTGAAAATGAGGAGACACTGACGGATATTCACTTTAGTCTGGAAAAAGGGCAAACCCTAGGCTTGGTCGGGCAGACAGGTTCTGGTAAAACGTCCTTGATCAAGCTCCTCTTGCGTGAATACGATGTGGATAAGGGTGCTATTTACCTAAACGGTCACGATATTCGTGACTATCGTCTGACAGACCTTCGCAGTCTTATGGGCTATGTTCCTCAGGACCAGTTCCTCTTTGCGACTTCAATCTTAGACAATATCCGCTTTGGGAATCCTGATTTACCACTTTCAGCGGTCGAGGAAGTGACTAAGCTAGCTCAAGTTTACCAAGATATTGTAGTCATGCCTCAGGGATTTGATACGTTGATTGGTGAAAAAGGAGTCAGTCTTTCTGGTGGTCAAAAGCAACGTTTGGCCATGAGTCGGGCTATGATTTTAGACCCTGATATCTTGATTTTGGATGATTCTTTGTCGGCCGTGGATGCCAAGACAGAGTATGCGATTATCGACAACCTCAAGGAGACGCGAAAGGACAAGACAACCATTATTACGGGTCATCGCCTGAGTGCAGTTGTCCATGCAGATCTAATCTTGGTTCTGCAAAATGGTCAAATTATTGAACAGGGCACACACGAAGACCTGCTAGCTATGGATGGCTGGTATGCCCAAACCTACCAGTCTCAGCAGCTGGAAATGAAAGGAGAAGAAGATGCAGAATAAACAAGAACAATGGACTGTATTGAAGCGCTTGATGTCTTATCTCAAGCCTTACGGCCTCCTGACCTTTTTGGCACTCAGTTTTCTCCTAGCGACTACGGTCATTAAAAGCGTCATTCCCCTTGTGGCTTCCCACTTTATTGACCAGTATCTCAGCAATCTTAACCAACTCGCTGTGACGGTTTTGCTGGCCTACTATGGCCTTTATATCCTACAAACTCTGGTCCAGTATGTCGGCAATCTTCTCTTTGCGCGTGTGTCCTATAGTATTGTTAGGGATATTCGTCGCGATGCCTTTGCCAATATGGAAAAGCTGGGCATGTCTTATTTTGACAAGACGCCAGCAGGCTCGATTGTCTCTCGTTTGACCAATGACACCGAGACTATCAGTGATATGTTTTCGGGGATTTTGTCCAGCTTTATCTCAGCAGTTTTCATCTTTCTGACAACTCTTTATACCATGTTGGTGTTGGATTTTCGTTTGACAGCTTTAGTCCTGCTCTTTCTCCCCTTGATTTTCCTTTTGGTCAATCTCTATCGAAAAAAATCTGTCAAGATTATCGAGAAAACCAGAAGTCTCTTGTCTGATATCAATAGTAAGCTGGCTGAAAACATCGAGGGAATCAGAATTATCCAGGCCTTTAATCAAGAGAAGCGTCTGCAGGTGGAATTTGATGAGATCAACCAAGAACACTTGGTCTTTGCCAACCGTTCTGTAGCCTTGGATGCCCTCTTTTTGCGTCCTGCCATGAGTTTGCTGAAACTCTTAGGTTATGCGGTCTTGATGGCTTACTTTGGCTATCGAGGACTTTATCTGGGAATAACGGCCGGGACTATGTATGCCTTTATCCAGTACATCAACCGCCTTTTTGATCCCTTGATTGAAGTAACGCAAAACTTCTCAACCCTTCAAACGTCCATGGTTTCTGCAGGTCGTGTCTTTGCCCTGATCGACGAGAGGACCTATGAACCCCTTCAAGAAAATGGCCAGGCCGAGATCAAAGAAGGCAATATCCGGTTTGAACATGTGTGTTTCTCATATGACGGTAAACATCCGATTCTGGATGATATTTCCTTTTCGGTTAATAAGGGTGAAACCATAGCTTTTGTAGGGCATACAGGTTCTGGGAAATCTTCGATTATCAATGTCCTCATGCGCTTTTATGAATTTCAGTCAGGGCGAGTTCTCTTGGATGATGTGGATATTAGGAACTACAGTCAGGAAGAGTTGAGAAAAAACATCGGGCTGGTCTTGCAGGATCCCTTCCTCTATCATGGGACCATTAAGTCCAATATCGCCATGTACCAAGAAATCAGTGATGAGCAGGTCCAGGCTGCGGCAGCCTTCGTGGATGCAGATTCCTTTATTCAAGAACTTCCTCAGGGATATGATGCACCTGTTTCTGAGCGTGGTTCGAGCTTCTCTACTGGTCAGCGTCAGCTTCTTGCTTTTGCTAGAACAGTCGCCAGTCAGCCTAAAATTCTGATTTTGGATGAAGCGACAGCCAATATTGACTCTGAAACAGAAAGTTTGGTTCAAACTTCACTAGCTAAGATGAGACAGGGACGGACAACCATTGCCATCGCTCACCGACTTTCGACCATCCAAGACGCCAACTGCATCTATGTTTTGGACAAGGGGCGCATCATCGAGAGCGGAACCCATGAGGAACTCTTGGCTCTGGGAGGAACCTATCACAAGATGTATAGTTTGCAGGCCGGGGCCATGTCCTAATACTCTTTGATTTTCATTGAGCATAAGAAGGAAATCCTTCAAATTACAGATTTCTTTCACCGCCTTTTCTATTTTGTGGTATAATGAAAAATGTTGACAAATAGTATAATAAAAACAAAGGAGAAACAGCATGCTGAAATGGGAAGACTTGCCCGTGGAAATGCAATCAAGCGAGGTTGAGTCTTACTACCAGCTTGTCTCTAAAAGGAAGGGTTCGCTGATTTTCAAGCGTTGCTTGGACTGGGTTCTAGCCTTGGTCTTACTGGTTCTGACCTCTCCCATCTTTCTCATCTTGAGCATTTGGATCAAGTTGGATAGCAAGGGGCCGGTCATTTACAAACAAGAGCGAGTGACCCAGTACAACCGTCGCTTTAAAATCTGGAAGTTCCGTACCATGGTGACGGATGCGGATAAAAAAGGGAGTCTGGTGACTTCTGCTAACGATAGCCGTATTACCAAGGTTGGCAATTTCATCCGCCGTGTGCGTTTGGACGAACTGCCTCAGTTGGTCAATGTTCTTAAAGGTGAGATGTCCTTTGTCGGTACACGACCTGAAGTACCACGCTACACAGAACAGTATAGCCCTGAAATGATGGCGACCTTGCTCTTGCCAGCAGGTATTACCTCTCCAGCCAGCATCAACTACAAGGATGAGGATACTATCATCAGTCAAATGACCGAAAAAGGTCTGTCAGTTGACCAAGCCTATGTAGAGCACGTTCTTCCTGAAAAGATGCGCTATAACCTCGCTTATCTCCGAGAGTTTAGTTTCCTTGGAGACATCAAAATCATGTTTCAAACCGTGTTTGAAGTGCTAAAATAAAGTAGTCATGAGAAAATGAGTACAGATAAAAGGAGCAAATCAATGCCAAATTACAATATTCCATTTTCACCACCCGATATTACAGAAGCAGAAATTGCTGAAGTAGCAGACACTCTGCGTTCTGGTTGGATTACAACGGGTCCTAAGACAAAAGAACTGGAACGTCGCTTGTCTCAATATACACAGACACCTAAGACTGTCTGCCTCAATTCTGCAACTGCCGCTCTTGAGTTGATTTTGCGCGTCTTGGAAGTAGGACCTGGTGATGAAGTCATCGTTCCAGCCATGACCTATACAGCTTCATGTAGTGTCATCACTCATGTGGGAGCAACCCCTGTCATGGTGGATATCCAAGCAGATACGTTTGAGATGGACTATGACCTGCTAGAGCAAGCTATCACTGAAAATACCAAGGTAATCATTCCAGTAGAGCTTGCAGGGATTGTTTGTGACTATGACCGTTTGTTCCAAGTTGTGGAGAAGAAACGTGACCTCTTTACTGCGTCAAGCAAGTGGCAAAAAGCCTTTAACCGTATTGTGATTGTTTCTGATAGTGCCCATGCTTTGGGATCAACTTACAAGGGTCAACCGACTGGTTCTATCGCTGACTTTACTTCCTTCTCATTCCACGCCGTTAAGAACTTTACAACGGCCGAAGGTGGAAGTGCGACTTGGAAAGCCAATCCAGCGATTGACGACGAAGAGATGTACAAGGAATTCCAGATTCTTTCGCTTCATGGTCAGACCAAGGATGCCCTTGCTAAGATGCAGCTGGGTTCATGGGAATACGATATCGTTACACCAGCTTACAAGTGCAATATGACCGATATCATGGCTTCTCTTGGTTTGGTACAATTGGACCGCTATCCAAGTTTGTTGCAACGTCGTAAGGACATTGTGGACCGCTATGATAGTGGTTTTGCAGGTTCTCGCATCCATCCTTTGGCACACAAGACTGAAACTGTCGAATCTTCACGCCACCTCTACATCACCCGTGTAGAAGGAGCAAGCCTAGAAGAACGCAACCTCATCATCCAAGAATTGGCTAAAGCAGGAATTGCAAGTAACGTACATTACAAGCCACTTCCGCTCTTGACAGCCTATAAGAATCTTGGCTTTGATATGGCCAACTATCCTAAGGCCTATGCCTTCTTTGAAAATGAAATTACGCTTCCTCTTCATACTAAACTAAGCGATGAAGAAGTGGACTATATCATTGAGACTTTCAAAACAGTTTCTGAAAAAGTACTAGCTTCATCAAAAAAATGACAAACTACAGTCAAGTAATAGTGATTCTGTTTCTAAAAAGTCTAATTGATTGTAAAACTGTTGTTTTAAATTGAAAGTCCTATAGTAAAATGAAATAAAAACAGGACAAATCAATCAGGATAGTCAAATTAATTTCTAGCAATATTTTAGAAGCAAAGGTGTACTCTTATAGTTTCAATATACTGTATGGTTTGAAATGAGATGTGAGCAATTTGGTGTAGCATTTAGAATTTTTATTAGGCATCATTTAGAAAATGTAGTGTCTTGTTCTAGTTTTCAATTCACCCTATTTTTTGAAAGACGCGAGTTTCCACGATGAGGTTGTGGAAACTCGCGTCTTTCTTTTTTGTTTTCAGAATATTGTTCAAAGTTTTGAGACTATTTTTCATGTTCTAGTCATTCTTTTGAAATAATCTATAAAACACGTGTCTACAATGATTTATATGTCCTATTCCAGTATTTTAGAAGAACTGCGTCTATTTTTATAGAGCTTGAATCTAGCTTTTATAGAAAATCTATTTAAGAAATATATTGTATTGTTTTGATTTCAATCCGCTATATGAACGATATTCATGTAAATATACCTGGCGAATGCTTGCATGACAAGATATTTGTTCTTGTATTTATAAATTAGTATTTTACGAGATGTCAACATGCTTTAAATACAGTGAATAGGATATTTTTATGTTCAAGCTAAGAAAGATAGTAATCACTTTTGAATGGAAGGTTAAAGAATTATTAGAAGTATGGTTAGATATATAAATGGTCACGCTTTCACAATTTTGATATTTTATTGTGTTATTCCTTGACAATTTTGATTTAAAAATATATTATAAAGAAAATGACAGCGGTGTCATTTTCTGGTATGGAATTTATATGAATATTAAATTAGGACATAATATTTTTAATTGGAGGCTAATATGAAATCTTTTCAACAAAATGAGGTTTTCTCTATTCGTAAGTCTAAGGTGGGAGTTTGCTCAGTTCTCTTAGCGGTTTTATTTATTGGAACACAAAGTGTTTTAGCTAATGAAGTAGTTGGTGAAACTTCTTCGTCTAAAGATAATATGCAAATGAACTCTTTGTTGAGTAGCACATCTACATCATTATCTGCGGAACCCCATTCTGATACTCTCAGTCTTGATAACAATTCAAGTTTAAGTACTGATAATAATGGAGGAGTGAGTATTAATCAAAATAAACCTGATATAACAAATGATACTATGATGGGTAACATCTCTGGGATGGAAGTGAATACTATTTTAAGTACTAATCTGAACGAAGACGTAGCTTTGAATGTAAAAGATTATGGAGCAATAGGTGACGGGGTTAATGATGATCGTCAAGCAATTCAAGATACAATAGATGCTGCAGCTAAAGGACTAGGTGGAGGAAATGTATATTTTCCTGAAGGAACTTATTTAGTAAAAGAAATTGTTTTTTTAAAGAGTCATACACACTTAGAATTGAATGAGAAAGCTACCATTCTAAATGGTATAAATATTAAGAATCACCCTTCCATTGTTTTTATGACAGGTTTATTTACGGATGATGGTGCGCAAGTAGAATGGGGCCCAACAGAAGATATTAGTTATTCTGGTGGTACTATTGATATGAACGGTGCTTTGAATGAAGAAGGAACTAAAGCAAAAAATCTACCACTTATAAATTCTTCAGGTGCATTTGCTATTGGGAATTCAAATAACGTAACTATAAAAAATGTAACATTCAAGGATAGTTATCAAGGGCATGCTATTCAAATTGCAGGTTCGAAAAATGTATTAGTCGATAATTCTCGTTTTCTTGGTCAAGCTTTACCTAAAACTATGAAAGATGGGCAAATTATAAGTAAGGAGAGTATTCAGATTGAACCATTGACTAGAAAAGGTTTTCCTTATGCTTTGAATGATGATGGGAAAAAATCTGAAAATGTTACTATTCAAAATTCATATTTTGGTAAAAGTGATAAATCTGGAGAATTAGTAACAGCAATTGGTACACACTATCAAACATTGTCGACACAGAACCCCTCTAATATTAAAATTTTAAATAATCATTTTGATAACATGATGTATTCTGGTGTACGTTTTACAGGATTTACTGATATTTTAATTAAAGGAAATAGATTTGATAAGAAAGTAAAAGGAGAAAGTGTACATTATAGAGAAAATGGTGCAGCCTTAATAAATGCTTTTAGTTATAAAAATGTAAAAGATGAACTTGACTTAAATAAGAAAGTCGTTATTACTGAAAATACATTTTATATTTCTGATCCTAAAACAAAGGCTATTAGAGTAGCAAAAGATAGTGCAGAATATTTAGGAAAAGTATCAGATATTACTGTAACAAAAAATGTAATTAATAATAATTCTAAGGAAACAGAACAACCAAATATTGAATTATTACGAGTTAGTGATAATTTAGTAGTCTCAGAGAATAGTATATTCGGTGGTAAAGAAGGAATTGTTATTGAGGATTCAAAGGGTAAAATAACCGTTTTAAATAACCAATTTTATAATTTATCCGGTAAGTATATATCATTCATCAAATCTAATGCAAATGGGAAAGAACCAGTTATACGTGATAGCGATGGTAATTTCAATATTGTAACGGAGAATGGGCTTTACAAAATTGTAACAAATAACTTAAGTGATAAAAACGAAAAAGAAAAAAACAAAGAGGAAAAATTTAAAACAAGTTCATATGTGCATGAAAAACAATCTAATTCAAATAATGTAATTGATAGTAACCAGAAGAAAGGAGAGTTTAACTCAAGTAAAGATAATAGACAAATTAATGACAAGATTGACAATAAACAAGATAATAAGATAGAAGAAGTGAACCATAAAATAGTTGGAGATGGCAGAGAAACTGAAAATCATATTAATAAATCTAAAGAAATAGTAGATGTAAAACAAAAATTACCAAAGACTGGTTCGAACAAGATTATGGAACTATTCTTAACAGTGACAGGGATTGGTTTACTTTTGACACTTAAAGGGTTGAAGTATTATGGTAAAGATAAATAAAATTTGTTCGATACAAGGAAGTTCCGTAGAAAATGAGGATACTGTAGGTTCACAAAATCAGTATTTTTGGATTATTGATGGAGCTACAGATTTATATAATTCTAAAGAGGAGATAGGTTATTCAGTCTCAGAAGTTGTACATATTTTATCAGAAAGTTTGTCGGTTAATTGTAAAGAATCAAAAACTCTTAAACAAATATTTGAAACTGCTTTACTCGAGGTTAAAGATGAAATCGGTTTAAACTCATATGAATTAACAGAGTATTATCGCTTACCAACATTTGCTTTTATATTTGCTAAACTTTCAGAAAAAAAGTTGGAGTATATGATGCTAGGAGACTGCGTCATGTTAGTAAACGAAATGGAAATAACTGATCATAGAGTAGATAACTTATTTGAAAAAGGGAAAAATGAGATAAAAGATTCAATTGGTACAAATAGTGTTTTAAATAAAAAAATAATTTTACAAAAAATCAGAAAATTATCTAATCAACCGAGTGGGTACTGGATAGGTTCGTTGGATGAGAGGTTTTTAGACCATGCTATTATTAATCAAATAGATGTTACTAGTGAACAAATTGTTTTAATGAGCGATGGCTTTTATGAATTCTATCAAAATAATCAAAATAAAACTTTTGAAGAGTTAATTAAGATGAGATTTAATTCTTCTGCTATTGATCCAATCTATGGAAAGAAGGATGATGCAAGTATTCTAGTTATTGATGTTTGATATATTGTTTAAAATATTAATTGTTACTATATAAACTTTGTTAAGAAGAGGTACCTAAATGTTAAGGTTATATTTAGAAAATGAAATTATAGAATTATCAAATAATTTAGAGACCATTTGGGTATCTGTGCTTGATAAATATGAGAAGTCATTTGAATATTTATCAAATGAAGAACGAGTAGAATTGATTAAAGAAGATTTAATCATAAATGAGTCAGTTCTAAATATTGATAAAAAAGGATTTGAGTTAATTTGTTTACAACATCCTGTTTCATATGACTTAAGAAGAATTATTAGTGTAATAAAAATATCAACTGACATTGAACGTATTGGGGATAGAATTGTTGAAATTTTAAAAAATCTACAGATTATTCAAAATAATGAAAATTTGAAGAAAATTATTTCAGAAATAAAAATACTTCATGAAGTTATCGGACTGCATATGAATAGGGCTATATCTTGTTATAGAGAGGAACAATCTGGATGTTTAGATATG
Organism: Streptococcus sp. 27098_8_76; assembly: GCF_041432315.1. Taxonomy (GTDB): domain Bacteria; phylum Bacillota; class Bacilli; order Lactobacillales; family Streptococcaceae; genus Streptococcus. The sequence goes on from NZ_JAPVZI010000002.1 coordinate 31,187, forward strand.
GTTGTTATACAAAAACAGAATGAGATAGAAGAGCTTAGTATAAATATTGAAAAGAAAATAATGAATTACATATTTGAAGATGATGGGAACGTTTCTGAAGTAATTGGTGCTTTAGATATTATTCATCACCTTGATAAAATTGCTCATACTACGCAATCAATTTATAAATGGATAATGTATAGAAAATATGGGAACATAAATTAGAAAGAAAAATATATGAAAACAATTATTGATAATTTTGTTGATAGAGTAATTGAATACGGAATGTATAATGAAATTGACAAAATATATGTGAAAAATAGAGTACTAGCGTTAATAGGTGAGGAGGGAACGGATCGCATTTCCGATGAAAATGACCTGAAACTAATAAAAGATTACTTAGTGGAAATCGCCTTAAAAAACGGTAAAATTAAAGATTTAATCGAGGAAAAGGAATGTTTAGGAGCAGAGTTAATGAATTTCATAGTTCCTTTACCTAGTCGATTAAATGATATTTTTTGGAGTTCATATGATATATCACCTCAAGAAGCAGTTGAAGAGTTTTATAAATTAAGTAAAGATAGTGATTATATTAAAACTTCTGCTATTGCTAAGAATATTGAGTTTCGAGCATCAACTAAATACGGAGAGCTAGAGATTACGATAAATTTGTCAAAACCCGAAAAAGATCCAAAAACAATTGCTGCTGAAAAATTAGTAAAAGCAACTAATTATCCCAAATGTTTACTATGCATGGAAAATGAAGGATATCAGGGGCGAATAAATTATCCAGCACGTTCGAATCATAGAATTATTCGGTTGAAACTTGGTGACGAAGTATGGGGATTCCAGTATTCTCCCTACTCATATTTTAATGAGCATGCGATATTCTTGAATAGTCAACATGTACCAATGGCTATTACCTCTAAAACATTTGAACAATTATTGGAGATTGTTGATATTTTGCCAGGATATTTTGCTGGTTCAAATTCTGATCTTCCTATCTCAGGAGGCTCCATTCTTAGTCATAACCACTACCAGGGAGGGAAATATATTTTCCCAATGGAAAAAGCAAAATTTGAGAGTGAATTTCGTTTTAAAGACTTTGAGGATGTTAATGCTGGTATTGTAAAATGGCCAATGTCAGTAATTAGGTTACAAAGTGAAAATAAAAATCGCTTGTTAGATTTAGCTACTAAAATTCTAAATAAGTGGAGAGAATATTCAGATTTAGAAGTAGACATCATTGCAATGACTGCAGATGTCCCACACCATACGGTGACTCCTATTGCTCGTAAAGTGGACGGAAGATATGAATTAGATATTGTTCTAAGAGATAATCATACTACTGAACAATACCCAGATGGTGTTTTCCATCCTCATCAAGATGTACAACATATTAAAAAGGAAAATATTGGGTTAATCGAAGTGATGGGACTTGCGATTTTACCACCTCGTTTGAAAACAGAGTTAGAAGAAGTTGAGAAATATCTTTTAGGAGAGGATAACGCAATTGCGGATTATCATTTAGAATGGGCCGACCAATTGAAAGAAAAATATCCTCGCATTAATAAAGAAGAGGTTAATAGCGTAGTTCAACACGAAGTAGGACAAGTGTTTGCGAGAGTTCTGGAAGATGCAGGAGTTTATAAGAATACACCGTCTGGGCATGAAGCGTTTATGAGATTTGTTAAGTCGGTTGGAATTAATTAGGAGGAAACCCAAATGGCAATATTGGTAACAGGCGGAGCTGGTTATATTGGTAGCCATACCGTAGTAGAATTACTAAATTTAGGAAAGGAAGTCATCATTGTCGACAACCTTTCGAACTCTAGCATCTTGGTGCTAGATCGTATTGAAGCAATTACAGGGCAACGTCCTGCGTTTTACGAATTAGATGTTTGTGATAAACAAGGATTGAGAAAAGTTTTTGAAAAAGAATCGATTGATGCTGCAATTCATTTTGCAGGTTATAAAGCTGTCGGAGAATCCGTGCAAAAGCCTGTGATGTACTACAAAAATAATATTATGAGTACATTAGCACTTGTTGAAGTGATGTCAGAATTTAATGTTAAAAAGATTGTCTTTTCTTCAAGTGCGACTGTATATGGAATTAACAATCAGTCACCCCTAATTGAGACGATGGAAACAAGTGCGACAAATCCTTATGGGTATACGAAAGTGATGCTTGAACAAATTTTAAAAGATGTTCATGTGGCAGATTCAGAATGGAGTATTGCGTTGCTTCGTTATTTCAATCCAATTGGTGCTCATGAGTCTGGTTTGATTGGGGAAGATCCCTCAGGAATTCCTAACAACTTGATGCCTTATATTGCACAAGTAGCGGTAGGTAAGCTGTCAGAGCTAAGTGTGTTCGGAAATGATTATGATACGCTTGATGGTACTGGTGTGCGTGATTATATCCATGTAGTAGATTTAGCAATAGGACATATAAAAGCTTTAGAAAAAGTATCTGAAAAAACAGATGTTTATATCTATAACCTAGGCTCGGGAGAAGGCACTAGTGTATTACAACTTGTAAATACATTTGAAAGTGTTAATAAGGTCCCTATTCCTTATAAAATAGTTCCAAGACGTTCAGGAGACGTTGCAACTTGTTATGCAAATGCAGACAAAGCATATAAGGAATTAAATTGGAGGACAACAAAATCGATTGAAGACATGTGTAGAGATACATGGAATTGGCAATCAAAAAATCCCAATGGCTATAATTGATGATACTGTCTATATGAGTGCTGTATTTTGGAAAAATTACTTAAACTTTTAATGAAATGCATATTTAATGAAAGATAAATTTTTTTAAAAAATGTTTGAAAGCGCTTGACAAAGTAAACGGTTTCGTTATATAATATAAGCATAGATGACACCGGTGTCAAATATAAAAAAGAGGGTCTTTATATGAAAAACCTAACAAAAATTAAGTTCAAAGAAAATGGAGAATTTAATCATTTTCCAGGAAATACTGTTGTAGCAAATCTTTATACTAAACAAGATTTGATGGAAGTTGTTGATATTATTCAATCACGTTATAGAGAATTACCATTTATCGATAAGTTTACTTTAACTCCAAGGAATTCTATTCACATGACTGTAATTGAATTGTTGTGCCATGAAAATCGTGAAACGGAGTTTTGGAGCAGTAATCTTCCTCTAGATACACCTTTACAGGAAATACATGATTACTTTGCTAAACAACTTGAAATTTTTCCATTGTTGGATGAAGAAATTCATATGCGTGTAACTGAAATGGGAAAACAAAACATATTAGTTGAACCTGCAGATGAAGCTTCTGCAAAGAGATTAGAAGAAATTCGTACTTATGTCTCAGAAAAAGCAGGTGTTCGTTTCCCTAATCATGATAGATATCAATTCCATATTTCAATTGGGTATCTTCGAATTCCTTTAACCGAAGAGGAGGAAGAAGAGTTTACTAAAGTCAGAGCAGAATTAACTGAAATTTTATTAGAGAAGATTCCAACTATTACTGTAAATCGTATTGACTATACTGTATTTGAAGATATGAGACAATTTGTTCCATATCACGAAAAATTTAAATAAAATAATAAAAAAGGAGAACTTATCATGAAAAAAATGAAAGTTTGGTCTACTGTACTTGCAACGGGAGTTGCTCTTACTACACTTGCTGCTTGCTCTGGAGGTTCAAATTCTACGACTGCTTCTTCATCTGAAGAAAAAGCTGATAAAAGTCAAGAATTAGTAATCTATTCGAACTCAGTTTCAAATGGTCGTGGTGATTGGTTAACTGCTAAAGCAAAAGAAGCTGGTTTTAATATAAAAATGGTTGATATTCCTGGCGCTCAATTAGCAGACCGTGTTATTGCCGAGAAGAATAATGCAGTTGCAGATATGGTATTTGGAATTGGTGCTGTTGATTCAAATAAAATTAGAGATCAAAAATTACTAGTCCAGTACAAACCTAAATGGTTAGATAAAATTGATCAATCTTTATCAGATAAAGATAATTATTATAATCCTGTGATTGTTCAACCATTAGTTTTAATTGGGGCGCCTGATGTAAAAGAAATGCCTAAAGATTGGACTGAATTAGGTAGTAAGTATAAAGGTAAATATTCAATTTCTGGTCTTCAAGGTGGTACAGGACGGGCAATTCTAGCAAGTATCTTAGTTCGATACCTTGATGATAAAGGTGAATTAGGTGTTTCCGAAAAAGGTTGGGAAGCAGCAAAAGAATATTTGAAAAATGCATACACTCTTCAAAAGGGAGAAAGTTCAATTGTTAAGATGTTAGACAAAGAAGATCCAATACAATATGGAATGATGTGGGGTTCTGGTGCATTAGTTGGACAAAAAGAACAAAATGTTGTTTTCAAAGTTATGACTCCTGAGATTGGTGTACCATTTGTAACTGAACAAACTATGGTTTTAAGCACTAGTAAAAAACAAGCGTTAGCTAAAGAATTTATTGATTGGTTTGGTCAATCAGAAATTCAAGTAGAATATAGTAAGAACTTTGGATCTATTCCTGCAAATAAAGATGCCCTAACAGAGTTACCTGAAGATACGAAAAAATTTGTTGATCAAGTGAAACCACAAAATATTGACTGGGAAGCTGTTGGAAAGCATTTGGATGAATGGGTAGAAAAAGCTGAATTAGAATACGTACAATAAGAAATAATTTAATTTTTATGTCCAAGTCTCTCTATTATTTCTAAATTTAAGGAAGAAATAAAGAGAGGCTTTTGGTTTAGTAATAGAGGGAGTTAGTGAGATGATTAAATTTGATAATATTCAAATTAAATATGGTGATTTTGTTGCAATTGATAATCTGAATTTAGATATACATGAAGGGGAATTTTTTACATTTCTTGGGCCTTCAGGATGTGGTAAATCAACTACTTTGAGAGCATTGGTAGGTTTTCTAGATCCATCATCAGGAAGTATTGAAGTTAATGGAACAGATGTCACTCATTTGGAACCTGAAAAGCGTGGAATTGGTATTGTATTTCAATCTTATGCGCTATTTCCAACTATGACTGTTTTTGATAATATTGCATTTGGTTTAAAAGTTAAGAAGGTAGCTCCAGATGTTATTAAAGCAAAAGTATCAGCAGTAGCAGCAAAAATTAAGATCTCTGATCAACAGTTACAGCGTAATGTATCAGAATTATCTGGGGGTCAACAACAAAGGGTAGCATTGGCTCGTGCTCTGGTTCTTGAACCTAAAATTCTTTGTCTAGATGAACCATTGTCAAACCTTGATGCAAAATTACGTGTAGATTTGAGAAAAGAGTTGAAAAGACTTCAAAAAGAGTTAGGTATTACTACTTTATATGTTACTCATGATCAAGAAGAAGCCTTGACTTTATCTGATAGAATTGCAGTCTTTAACAATGGATACATCGAACAGGTCGGTACACCAGTAGAAATTTATCATAATTCTCAAACTGAATTTGTATGTGATTTTATTGGAGATATTAATGTTTTGACCGATGAAACAGTCCACGAAGTATTACTGAAAAATGCAAGCGTTTTCTTAGAAGATAAAAAAGGATACATTCGATTAGAGAAAGTTCGATTCAATCGTGAAACTGAACAAGATTTCATTCTAAAAGGGACAATTATTGATGTTGAGTTTTCTGGAGTTACAATTCACTATACAATAAAAGTTTCTGAAAGTCAGATTCTTAATGTAACAAGTATTGATAGTCAGGCTGCTATTAGATCTGTCGGAGAAAGTGTGGAATTATTTATCACACCATCAGACGTTCTGCAATTTTAAGGAGGTGCAGTATGCGTCATAAATTAAATTTAAAAGATTGGCTTATTCGTTTAGGGTTAATCTGGTTCTTAGTAACATTTATTATTTATCCAAACTTTGATCTAGTAGTGAATGTATTTGTAAAAGGAGGAGAATTTTCCCTTGATGCTGTACATCGTGTTCTAAAATCTCAAAGGGCACTTCAGAGTATTATGAACAGTTTTAAGTTGGCATTTTCACTCATTATTACAGTTAATATCGTAGGTATTCTTTGTGTTCTATTTACAGAGTACTTTGATATTAAAGGTGCTAAAATTTTAAAATTAGGTTATATGACCTCTTTAATTTATGGAGGAGTGGTTTTAGCGACTGGATATAAATTTGTCTATGGTCCTTATGGATTGATAACAAAATTTTTACAAAATGTTATCCCTTCTTTAGACCCTAACTGGTTTATTGGGTATGGTGCAGTCTTATTCATTATGACATTTTCAGGAACTGCTAATCATACATTGTTTTTAACAAATACAATTCGAAGCGTTGACTATCACACTATTGAGGCTGCTCGAAATATGGGAGCAAAACCATTTACTGTTTTCCGAAAAGTAGTGTTACCAACCTTAATTCCAACTCTATTTGCACTTACTATTATGGTTTTTCTTAGTGGTCTATCTGCAGTAGCAGCACCCATGATTGTTGGTGGTAAAGGATTTCAAACTATAAATCCAATGATTATTACATTTGCAGGGATGGGGAATTCTCGTGATTTAGCTGCCTTACTTGCAATTATTTTAGGTATTGCAACTACAATTTTGCTTACTATCATGAATAAGATAGAAAAAGGTGGAAATTATATTTCTATCTCTAAGACTAAAGCGCCTCTAAAAAAACAAAAAATTGCGTCTAAGCCTTGGAATATCATTGCTCACATTGTAGCATATGGATTGTTCACAGTTTTCATGCTTCCACTAATTTTTATAGTTTTATACTCATTTACAGATCCTGTTGCAATTCAAACAGGTAACTTATCATTATCAAACTTTACTTTAGAGAATTATCGCTTATTCTTTAGTAATAGTGTGGCATTCTCTCCATTCTTGGTCAGCTTTATTTACTCTATTATCGCTGCGACAACAGCAACAATTCTCGCAGTTGTATTTGCTCGTGTTGTAAGAAAACATAAAGCTCGTTTTGATTTCTTATTTGAATATGGTGCTCTACTTCCTTGGTTGCTACCAAGTACACTTTTAGCAGTAAGTTTATTATTTACTTTTAATCAGCCACAATTTCTTGTCTTGAATCAGATTTTGGTAGGTAGTTTGGTAATTCTACTTATTGCATATATAGTTGTAAAAATCCCATTTTCTTATAGAATGGTACGTGCTATTTTATTTAGTGTTGATGATGAGATGGAAGATGCAGCAAGAAGTATGGGTGCTTCACCTTTTTATACTATGATGAAGGTTATCATTCCATTTATTTTACCGGTTGTTCTCTCTGTTATTGCTTTAAACTTTAACTCTTTATTAACTGACTTCGACTTATCTGTATTTCTTTACCATCCATTAGCTCAACCGTTGGGTATAACTATTCGTTCAGCAGGTGATGAAACAGCAACTTCAAATGCTCAAGCACTTGTATTCGTTTATACTATTGTATTAATGATAATTTCTGGTTCTGTATTATACTTTACTCAGAGACCAGCTAGTAGGAAAAGGAAATAATAATGAATGCAACAAGCTTAGGACTATCATATATCGAAATTGTATTAAGAATTGTACTGTCATTAGTTATTGGTGGAGTAATTGGTTTAGAGAGAGGAAGTAAATCTCAACCAGCAGGTATTCGTACACATAGTATTGTTTGTCTGGCTGCATGTTTAATTATGATGACTAATGAGTATGTATCTTATAAATTTGGTACAGGAGATCCTACACGCTTAGGTGCGCAAGTTATATCAGGTGTTGGTTTTCTTGGGGCTGGAACAATACTTATTACAGATAAAAAGAAAATAACTGGTTTAACAACTGCAGCCGGAATATGGGCTTCAGCTGGAATCGGTCTAGCTATAGGTGTTGGTTTTTATGAAGGAGCCGTACTAGGAGCAATGTCTGTTTGGAGTGTTATAACTATGTTCCAACCTTTAAAAAAATATCTTCAAAGTCGTTCAAAGATAATCGAATTGTATATCGTTGTTAGATCTACAGAGGCATATAATCGGGTACTAGTATACTGTGCTGAGAATGGCATTAGAATGACTGATTCTAGAACTGCATTTGGAGATGTTAATTCAGAAAGAATTGAATATTTTGATGTTCCAGACAAAAAAATCGCATCATTTATTACTCTGGAATTATCAGGTAGATTTGAGCACCTTAAACTAATGGAAGAAATTGCTAATATTGTTGGTGTGATTTATGTTGAGGAAATCAGCTGAAATTTAGTAAACAAAGGGACAGATGTTTTTGTCCTTTTGTTTTTTAGATGTTTTAATCATCTAATTTTTGAGTAGATTTTTGCTCAGAGGTTTTTATGAAAGATTTTAAAATCTATTTTGATTTAGGTAAAATAGAATATTTTGATAATAATTGTTTGATACAAGTATACAAATTTATTTCTTTTTATGATATTTGTGAAATGGTGTTTCCCTTTCATTTACCTCCTGATGAGTTGATAACAAATGTTATTTTTAAAGAAAAAATTAAGTCTATGTTAGAATGTTACATTGACAGGCTATTATATATTTTTATAAATCCAACAATTTTTACTGAAAAAGTTAATCTACAATTTTATGGTAGTTTTTTCTCATATGAATTTATTTGTCGTGAAGTTGGAAACATTCTTAAAAATAAAGGTGTGAATTGCAATTTAAACTTTTTTGAAGGGGAAGAATATTTGTAAAATTAATTTTGTGAATTTGTGGATCTTAAATAATTTACAAAATTCTCTTGTTAAAAAAAATTAAATATTGTATAGTAATATTAGAATGTTCGTAATGGAGGACTGAAATGAAAAATATAAATGGGAAAAAGGTAACTATTTATGATATTGCACGTTTATCAGGTTTTTCTCCAAAAACAGTTTCACGAGTTATTAATGGTGGAGTAAATGTTAAAGAAGAAACTTATCAAGCGATTCAAAAAGTTATAGAGGAATTGTCGTATATTCCAAATGCGTATGCAAAAAATTTAACTAAAAAAGAAGCTATAAATATATTGATTTCTGTAAAAAAAATCGACTCTTTTCCTTTAATTTGGTTTAAAACTTTATTAGATAAAGTTTTACAAACTTGTAAAGAGTATGGTGTTAACGCTATTGTTGAATATTTTAGTGAAGAAGATACAATTAGTAATTCAATAATCTCGAGTACAGGAAGCTTGATAGATGGTGTAATAGTATTTTATGAAAGTAAAGAAGATATTCGGATTAATTACTTGCAAAAGAATAAAATGCCATTCATAGTTTTTGGAGAATCTAGAACACCTAATGTTGTGTATGTTTCTAACAACAATTTTCAGGCCACTTATGACATGATGAAATTAGTATCAAAAGAAAACATTAATAGTATGTGGTTACTTATGGGAGGAGAATCCCTTGTTAATATTGATCGAGAGAGAGGGGTTCGTGCTTTTTTAAATGATAATAACTATGAAATGGATTTGAAAGTAGTATATGGTCTAACTACAATAGATTCTGTTTATTCATATGCTACAAGACATCTATCTAATCAAAATTATCCTGATTTGATTTTTGTATCCGGTGATGAAAAAGTACAGGGATTGATTCGTTCTTGCTATGAGAAGGAAATTACCATTCCTGATGATATTTCAATAATCGGATTTGACAATATTCCAATTTCTCAATATTATACTCCAGCTTTATCTACAATTTCTCCTAATTATGTTAAATTAGCTCAAGAAATGATTGAAGGGGTATTAGCAATTATAAAGGGGGAAAGTGTCACATCTGTTGAAGTTTCTACTAAACTTGTTAGGAGACAGAGTTTCTAGTATTGTTTAATTCTTGAAAATCCTAATGGAAAAGATGGAGTGTTCTAAAGTAAGTTCTGTTTAGCATCTATTCAGTTTCTATTGAGTTGGATCCAATTTCCAACAAGTGGGACATTTTCACGTTCGATTTACTAAAGACATTATCACATTCGAATCACACATCTTTCAAAAAAATTGTAAAAAAGTCTTGACAAAGGAAAAACAAAGTATTAAAATAAGTTCAATAAATCAGAAAAGTAACTATTTTTGATCTTCAGGGAGCCTGTGGTGATTGTGAACAGGTGGTTGGAAGTAGTGAAAGTGGGCTGATTTTAAAAATGAATTTGAAACAATGAAAATTCGGTGCGCACACCTTACAGTGCAACTTGTTGTTAGACAAGGTAGAGATGTAAAGGGGATAGTCCCTTTATAATTGAGGTGGCACCGCGTTACCAACGCCCTCACACGGAAGTATTTTCTGTGTGTGGGCTTTTTTCTATCCGTCGTTTTGTTTATCTTTTATTAGGGCGTTAAGTCGCTTTGATGAACTTGAGTTCTATCTGCAGCTCCTTGCCTACTACTAAAAGCAAACAAAACGGCCGGATTCATACGGAAAGAGGAAAAATTTTATGACAACTAAAGGTTATTTTGGACAATTTGGTGGTAGTTTTGTACCGGAGCCGATTCAGGCTTTGTTGGATGAATTGGAAGTGACATTTGATAAGTACAAGGATGATCCAGAGTTTTTGGCAGAATTTCGTCATTACTTGAAGGACTATTCAGGTCGCGAAACACCGCTCTATTTTGCGGAAAGTTTGACAGAGCACCTAGGTGGAGCTAAGATTTATCTCAAACGTGAAGACCTTAACCACCTTGGTTCTCACAAGCTCAACAACGTTTTAGGACAAATTCTTTTGGCTAAACGCATGGGCAAAAAACGAGTAATTGCGGAAACAGGAGCTGGTCAGCACGGTGTTGCGACAGCAGCGGCTGCAGCCAAGTTTGGTATGGCCTGTGATGTCTACATGGGGGCAGAGGATGTGGAGCGTCAACGTCTCAATGTTTTCCGTATGGAGATGATGGGAGCAACTGTTCACGCAGTTGAAACAGGGACTCGTACCCTCAAAGATGCTGTTGATGCAGCCTTTGGAGCATGGATGAATGACCTTGAAGCCTTCTACGTTCTGGGATCTGCTGTTGGACCTCACCCTTATCCTACTATTGTCCATGAGTTCCAAAAGGTCATCAGTGAAGAATCTCGCCGTCAAATTTTAGAAAAAGAAGGTCGTTTACCAGACTACGTTATTGCCTGTGTAGGTGGTGGTTCCAATGCTATTGGTGCATTTTCACAGTATGTGACTGATGAAGAAGTTAAATTGGTTGGGGTCGAAGCTGCTGGTCATGGACTTGATACAGATAAGCACGCAGCTACTATGACAAAGGGTAGTATCGGAATTGTCGACGGCATGAAGACTTATGCAGTCTTTAAGGAAGATGGAGAGTTAGCTCCAGTTTACTCTATCTCAGCTGGATTGGACTATCCAGGGGTTGGCCCAGAACACGCCTACTTTAAAGATTCAGGTCGCGTGGAATATGTGGCTGCGACGGATGAAGAAGCTGTTCAGGCTCTCCTCCTTCTCAGCAAGACTGAAGGAATTATCCCAGCGATTGAAAGTTCGCACGCTATCGCAGAAGCAGTTAAACGTGCACCGAAACTAAGTAAAGACGACATTATCATCATCAATGTCTCTGGTCGTGGAGACAAGGACGTAGCTGCGATTGCAGCCTACCTTGAAGCTAAAAAATAAAAGATGGAAAATTTACAGTCTTTTCTCTCACAGAGAGCTTGTGGTCGCTGGAAACAAGCAGAGAAAGTTGTAAGGTTGGGTCCATCTGAAACGAGAGAAGAAAACATAATTCTCAAGGGAGTGCCCTTTATCGCACAGCCTGTTACAGAATCTTTCTAAGACAGGAATGAGAGATAGGAGAAATCCTATAATTGAGGTGGCACCGCGAATTTCGTCCTCACGCAAGTTATTTTGCGTGGGGATTTTTCATACAGTCGCCACGGACTAGAAGTAGAACTGAAAGGGAAATTACAATGGAACGAATCATTCATGGAGATGTCTTATCACCAATCTTGGCTTATATGCGTCTAAAGGGGCAACACAAGGTTATTTTAGAAAGTATTCCGAGAGACAAGGAAACTGCTCGTTTTTCTATCTTAGCCTATAATCCAGTTTTTGAGATTAAGTTTGAAAATGGAGTTCTCTATCAAAATGGGCAAGTGATTGATCGTGATCCCTTGGATTTCCTTTATGAAGTGACTCATAAGAGCCAGCACCATTCAGAGCTACCTTTTGGTGGTGGGGCAATTGGTTTTGTTGGTTACGATATGATTTCGCTTTATGAAGAAATTGGTCAAATTCCTGAAGATACTATTGGAACACCAGACATGCATTTCTTCGTCTATGAGAGTTACATGGTCTTTGACCATAAGAAGGAAAAAATTCATGTCATCGAGGAGGCTCTCTATAGTGAGCGTAGTCAAGAGGCCTTGGAAAAAGCCTTGAACCAAGTGCTTGAGGAATTACGCATTCCTGCTCCAAATGAATTTGAAGACTTGGATCTATCTCCGTTAGACTTCAAACCCCATATCGCTCCTCAGAAGTTTGAGGAAATGGTGGAAACAGCTCGTGACTTGATTCGTAACGGGGATATGTTCCAATGCGTACTCAGCCAGCGCTTCTCAGCAGAAGTTACTGGAAATCCATTTGACTTCTACAGAAATCTCCGCGTGACTAATCCTTCTAATTACCTTTATTTCTATGATTTTGGGGATTATCAAATCATCGGTGCCAGTCCAGAAAGTTTGGTTTCTGTCAAAAATGGCATCGTGACAACCAATCCGATTGCAGGGACACGACCAAGAGGAGCTACGGATGAAGAAGACAAGGCTTTGGCGACAGACCTACTTTCGGATGAGAAGGAAACAGCAGAGCATCGGATGTTAGTAGACTTGGGGCGAAATGATATTGGTCGCATCTCTGAAACGGCCAGTGTCCAAGTCACTAAGTATATGGAAGTGGAGCTCTTCCGTTATGTTATGCATTTGACCAGCGTGGTCAAGGGGCGTTTGCTTCCAGAACTCACTGCCATGGATGCCTTGAAAGCAACACTTCCTGCTGGAACAGTGTCAGGAGCACCAAAGATTCGGGCCATGAGACGCATCTATGAACTGGAAACAGAAAAACGGGGTGTATACGCAGGAGCAATCGGCTACTTGTCTGCGACGGGTGATATGGATTTGGCCATTGCCATCCGAACTATGATTCTCAAAAATCAAACAGCCTATGTGCAGGCTGGAGCAGGGATTGTCTACGACTCTATCGCCCAAAACGAATACCAAGAAACCATTAACAAAGCAAAATCTATGACTAGAATTGGAGAACTAAGACCATGATTTTATTGATTGACAACTATGATTCTTTTACCTATAACTTGGCCCAATACATTGGGAATTTTGCAGAAGTTCAGGTCTTGAGAAATGATGATCCCAAGCTGTATGAAGAAGCTGAAAAAGCAGATGGTCTGGTCTTTTCTCCTGGTCCAGGTTGGCCAGTTGATGCTGGAAAGATGGAAGACATGATTCGTGATTTTGCTGGCAAGAAGCCGATTCTTGGGATTTGTTTGGGTCACCAAGCCATTGCAGAAGTCTTTGGCGGTAAGCTAGGCTTGGCTCCCAAAGTCATGCATGGGAAACAGAGCAATATCAGCTTTGAAGCGCCATCTGTTTTGTATCAAGGTATTGAGGATGGTCGTGCGGTCATGCGTTACCACAGTATTTTAATTGAGGAAATGCCAGAAGATTTTGAAGTGACAGCTCGTTCGATTGATGACCAAGCCATCATGGGGATTCAACATAAAAACCTACCGATTTATGGCTTCCAGTACCATCCAGAGAGCATTGGAACGCCAGATGGCTTGTCTTCTATTCGGAATTTTATCGAGAAGGTTGTAAAGTGAGGAAACTAGGATGAAAGAGATTATTGAAAAACTAGCAAAATTTGAAAATTTATCAGGTGTGGAAATGACGGATGTCATCGAGCGTATCGTAACTGGCCGTGTAACGGAGGCGCAGATTGCTTCTCTCCTCTTAGCTCTTAAGATGAAGGGGGAAACACCTGAAGAACGCACAGCCATTGCCCAAGTCATGAGAGGGCATGCCCGACATATTCCAACTGAGATTCATGATGCCATGGACAACTGTGGTACAGGTGGTGACAAGTCTTTCAGCTTTAACATCTCCACAACTGCAGCTTTTGTCTTGGCTGGTGGCGGTGTTCACATGGCAAAACATGGTAACCGCTCGATTTCTTCTAAATCTGGTTCTGCAGATGTCCTCGAAGCCTTGGGCATCAATCTTGACCTCAAACCAGCTGAACTAGGTAAGGTCTTTGATAAAACTGGAATCGTCTTTCTCTTCGCTAAAAATATGCACCCAGCAATGAAATACATCATGCCAGCTCGTTTGGAACTAGGAATTCCAACAATCATGAACTTGACTGGTCCCCTGATTCATCCAATGGCCTTGGAAACACAGCTTCTTGGAATTAGTCGTCCAGAATTGCTAGAAAGTACAGCTCAGGTTTTGAAAAATATGGGTCGTAAACGTGCTATCGTGGTTGCTGGGCCAGAAGGATTGGATGAAGCTGGTTTGAATGGAACAACCAAGATTGCTCTGCTTGAAAATGGCGAAATCAGCTTGTCAAGCTTTACTCCAGAGGATTTGGGAATGGAAGGCTATGCTATGGAAGATATTCGTGGTGGGAATGCTCAGGAAAATGCAGAAATTTTGCTCAGCGTTCTTAAAAATGAACCAAGTCCATTCTTGGAAACGACAGTTTTAAATGCTGGTCTTGGGTTCTATGCTAATGGTAAAGTAGCTAGTATCAAGGAAGGAGTTGCCTTAGCTCGTCAAGTCATTGCTAGTGGCAAGGCCCTTGAAAAACTCATACTGTTACAGGAGCACCAAAAATGAGTCAGGAATTTTTAGCACGAATCTTGGAGCAGAAGGCGCGTGAGGTTGAGCAGATGGAGCTGGAGGAAATTCAACCCCTGCGCCAGACCTATCGCTTGGCTGACTATCTAAAACAACACCAAGACCATCTACAGGTAATCGCTGAAGTTAAGAAGGCTAGCCCTAGTCTGGGAGATATCAATCTCGATGTGGATATTGTGCAACAGGCCCAGACTTATGAAGCGAACGGAGCAGTGATGATTTCTGTTCTGACAGATGAAGTTTTCTTTAAAGGGCATTTGGATTATCTACGGGAGATTTCCAGTCAGGTACAGATTCCGACGCTTAACAAGGACTTTATTATCGATGAAAAGCAAATCATCCGAGCTCGCAATGCAGGTGCGACAGTTATCTTACTCATTGTGGCTGCCTTGTCCGAAGAACGTCTTAAGGAACTTTATGACTATGCGACAGAGCTTGGTCTGGAAGTCTTGGTGGAAACCCACAATCTAGCTGAACTAGAGGTAGCTCACAGACTCGGTGCTCAGATTATTGGGGTTAATAACCGCAACTTGACCACCTTTGAGGTCGATTTGGAGACCAGTGTAGACTTGGCTAAACACTTCAAAGATGATTGCTTGTATATTTCTGAATCAGCTATTTTTACAGGACAGGATGCGAAACGAGTAGCCCCATACTTTAACGGAATTTTGGTAGGGACAGCTCTTATGCAGGCAGAAGATGTGGCCCAGAGAATCAAGGAGTTGCAGATTGACAAAGGTTAAGATTTGTGGATTATCGACCAAAGAAGCGGTGGAGACAGCTGTTTCAGCAGGGGCGGACTACATCGGTTTTGTCTTTGCAGCTAGTAAAAGACAGGTGACCTTGGATCAGGCTGCTGAGCTGGCAAAGCTTATTCCTGCAGATGTCAAAAAGGTTGGTGTATTTGTTTCACCGAGTCGGGCAGAATTGCTAGAAGCGATTGAAAAAGTTGGCTTGGACTTGGTTCAAGTTCACAGTCAGGTGGCAGATGATTTGTTTGAGAATTTGCCTTGTGCCAGTATTCAGGCTGTGCAGGTAGATGGAGAGGGTCATGTACCCAATTCTCAGGCAGATTATCTCCTCTTTGATGCCCCTGTGGCTGGGAGTGGCCAGACCTTTGATTGGGGTCAACTGAATACGATTGGACTAACTCAGCCTTTCTTTATCGCAGGTGGGCTTAATGAAGACAATGTCGTAAAAGCAATTCAACATTTTACTCCCTATGCAGTCGATGTATCGAGCGGAGTGGAGACAGATGGACAAAAAGATCAGGAAAAGATTAGAAGATTTATAGAGAGGGTAAAGAATGGCATATCAAGAACCAAATAAAGATGGATTTTACGGAAAATTCGGTGGACGTTTTGTCCCAGAAACATTGATGACAGCAGTTTTGGAGTTGGAAAAGGCTTATCGTGAAAGTCAGGCAGACCCAAGTTTCCAAGAGGAATTAAACCAACTTTTGCGCCAGTATGTGGGGCGTGAAACTCCTCTTTACTACGCAAAAAACTTGACCCAGCATATCGGCGGAGCCAAGATTTATCTTAAACGTGAAGACCTTAACCATACAGGGGCCCACAAGATTAACAATGCCTTGGGACAAGTTCTTCTGGCTAAACGCATGGGTAAAAAGAAAATTATCGCTGAAACAGGTGCTGGTCAGCACGGTGTGGCAACTGCAACTGCTGCAGCCCTCTTTAACATGGCATGTACCATCTACATGGGTGAGGAAGATGTCAAACGCCAAGCCCTCAATGTCTTCCGTATGGAGCTTTTGGGAGCTAAGGTTGAGGCAGTGACAGACGGTTCGCGCGTGCTCAAGGATGCGGTCAATGCAGCCCTTCGTTCATGGGTAGCTAATATCGATGATACCCACTATATTCTTGGTTCTGCCTTGGGGCCTCATCCATTCCCAGAAATCGTTCGTGACTTCCAAAGTGTCATCGGTAGAGAAGCTAAACAACAGTATCGCGATATGACAGGTCAAGATCTGCCAGATGCTTTAGTAGCCTGTGTTGGTGGTGGTTCTAATGCTATCGGGCTTTTCCATCCCTTTGTAGAAGATGAGTCTGTGGCTATGTATGGGGCTGAAGCAGCAGGACTTGGTGTGGATACGGAGCACCACGCAGCTACCTTGACCAAGGGTCGTCCGGGTGTTCTTCACGGTTCTCTCATGGATGTGCTCCAAGATGCCCATGGTCAAATTCTTGAAGCCTTCTCTATCTCAGCAGGTTTGGACTATCCTGGTATCGGTCCAGAACATTCTCACTACCACGATATTAAACGTGCTAGCTATGTCCCTGTGACGGACGAGGAAGCCTTGGAAGGATTCCAGCTCTTGTCTCGTGTGGAAGGGATTATCCCAGCCTTGGAATCTAGCCATGCTATCGCCTTTGCGGTGAAATTGGCTAAAGAACTTGGACCAGACAAATCCATGATAGTCTGTCTATCAGGTCGTGGTGACAAGGATGTGGTTCAAGTCAAAGACCGCTTGGAAGCAGATGCAGCAAAGAAGGGAGAAGCTCATGCCTAAGACACTAACAGAAAAATTGAAGGCTATAAAAGCAGCTGGAAAAGGAATTTTCGTTCCCTATATCATGGCAGGAGACCACGAGAAAGGTTTGGATGGACTCGCTGAAACAATCCACTTTTTAGAAGATTTGGGTGTCTCTGCAATTGAAGTGGGTATTCCTTTTTCAGATCCTGTCGCAGATGGACCTGTTATCGAAGAAGCTGGCTTGCGCAGTTTAGCCCACGGAACTTCTACCCAGGCTTTGGTTGAAACCTTGAAAACCATTCAAACAGAGGTTCCACTTGTCATCATGACCTACTTCAACCCCCTCTTTCAGTACGGTGTGGAGAACTTTGTCAAAGATTTGGCAGATACAGCGGTTAAGGGCTTGATCATTCCAGACCTTCCTCATGAGCATGCCAATTTTGTGGAGCCTTATTTGGCAGATACAGACATCGCTTTGATTCCCCTAGTTAGTTTGACAACAGGACTTGAGCGTCAAAAAGAGTTGATTGAAGGAGCAGAAGGATTCGTCTATGCGGTTGCCATCAATGGGGTGACAGGGAAATCTGGTAATTACCGTGCAGACTTGGACAAGCACTTGGCACAATTGCATCAAGTGGCTGACATCCCCGTCTTGACAGGATTTGGCGTATCTAGTCAAGCTGATGTAGAACGCTTTAATGCGGTGTCAGATGGTGTTATCGTTGGTTCGAAAATTGTAAAAGCTCTCCATCAAGGAGAGCCGATTCAGGACTTTATCAAACAAGCAGTAGCTTACCAAAAATAATCACACAAGCAGCGAGTAAGAGGAAAGGCACGAAAGGAAGTCTTCCCTTTTTCTTTTGCAGGAGAAAGGCTAGTTTTATAATGAATTGAATCTGGAATAGTACATTATGATTCCTAAAATATTTTAAGAAAGTGATTTGAATTTCCCAATAAATTTGTTCAGTTTTTAATTGATTTTACTATAGAAGATATAATTTTCTAAATTACTCTGATATGCAACTTTAAGAAAAAGCTAATTATTGTAGTAATTTCTTTAAGAAAATGATATAATTCATTAAAAAGAATTTGAAGGAGGAAGAATTATGTTGAATCAGGATCTCTTTGATTCGCTTGAGGCACAAAAAATTGTAGATACTTTGATGAAAGGGCAAAAAGATTATGTAGATGAACGTATAGAAAAAAGAGAGACCATGATAGTGTCGAATGGTTATGCATGGACGCGACCTAATCATATTGATACTGCATTTGCATCAGCAGATTTGTTTGAGTATAAATTAAAATTAGCAGGACAGACTTGGGGATATTTAGAATTTGAAACAAATACAGAAAAATATGGGAAAGTATTGTTAATTATAAAGGGTAAGAAGCGACTTACGAACCAATTTCCTTTGGTACAAAAAAATAAGAGTGGCTACTTATTTGAATATGCTCAGATGAATACACTTTATCTTAATCAACATTCTTCCTATAAAAATGATGAAGATAGTCATTCTTTTCCAATTCAGATGGAGTTAGTTTCTGATGAAATGATTCAAGAAATTGAACAAGCTACTAAAAATTCTAATATCGAAAAATTTATGATTTTAACTTATGAGGCGGACTCAGAAAACAATATTATATCTGTAGATGTTGTTATGCCTGATGCACGAACTGGTCAGTTACACTTGATTCAAGATTTGTCTGAGTATATTCAATCAAGTTCGTACCATTTCGAAGAAGCTAAATATCAAAATATTCCTAATTTTTCAGAATTATCGGAAACAGAAGATTTTGAAATTATTCCAAGAATAGAAAAACAAGAAGGTCAAAAGTAGTAAGGAGTATGTAAATGTTTAATGGTCGGGTATTGAAAGAATTACGGCTGTTAAATGGTTTAAGTAGAGCAGAATTAGCTCAGAGAATTGATTTAACGGAACAAGCCATTTGGCAGTTTGAGTCCAACGAAACGAAACCTAAATTATCAACCAAAATGCATTTGGCCAACCAATTTCATGTTGATTTAACTTATTTTGAACAAGAAGAAGAAAGTATTCGATTTGATTCTTCTGTAATTGCCTTTAGAAATGCAGACCTAGCAACACGGAAAACAATAGATATTCAAACTATGTATTTACATAAGGTAGATAGTTTGATTGATTATTTTGAAAGTTTTGTAATTATACCTAATATTACAATTCATGACCTAAGTAATGTAGTGAGTGAATCTTATCATAAGGGAGAATCCATTGAGGAATTGGCTCTTTATGCCAGGGAAAAATTAGGTATTTCAAAAGATAATCATGATTTGCTTTATAAATTAGAACGTTCAGGCATCTATATCGTGGAACGATTAATTAATGGCCAAGCTGATGCTTATAGCGCATGGTCAAAATTGGGAAGACCTTATATTGTGTTGGGAACGAATAAATCATCTGTACGTCGAAATTTTGACTTAGCTCATGAGCTAGGACATATTCTTTTACACAAATATAAAGATATGAATGAAGATGGCGATCGTTTGGAGCAAGAAGCAAATTATTTTGCATCATGTTTTTTATTGCCAAAAGAAGAGTTTTTAGTCAAATTTGAAGAGAGGGTTGGCAAGCGTGTCAGCAATCCTGATAGTTATATTTTATTGAAGTCGGATTTGAATGTTTCGATACAGGCTTTAGAGTATCGAGCTTTTAAGTTAGGATTATTGACTCCAAAGCAACATTCTTACTTTTATCGTCAAATTGCGCAAAAAGGTTACAAAATGATAGAACCTCTGGATGATCAAATTTTTGTTAAAAAACCAAGCAAAGTAAAGAGTATTCTGGACGTCGTTTTGAGTAATCATCTAGTCAGTCTAGCGACTATAATGTCTAAACAAAGTATTCGTTTACAGTTTATAAGCGAAATATTTTCAGTCGAAATGAAATTTTTTGATCAGTATCAAGAAGATAGAAGAACAGATCGATTTGATAACATCATTCCTTTGTATAAAAGAAATAATTTATAATTTAACTGTGAAATAATTTCATGAAGGACATATGGCAGAAATTGGACTTTATCAAACAAGCAGTAGCTTACCAAAAATAATCACACAAGTAGCGAGTAAGAGGAAAGGCACAAAAGGAAGTCTTTCCTTTTTCTTTTGCAGGAGAAAGGCTAGGATGCCCGTCGCAGAAGCAAACTGAATCAAGATGAGTAATTCGGTTACGCTAAAGATAAGAGAACAAGAAGCTAAAAAGAGAAAATCCCCTGCTCCCATGCGGATATCGATAAAATGAGCCAAAATTCCAAGGACAAGGAAGAAAATCATGACCAGATTCCAGCCAGAGCAGGCCATGAGGATTAGGTGGAAAGTCATCCAGACCAGTAAGGGATATTCCTGATGGCGAAAGTCGTAGATGCCCAAGGTCAAACCAGCAGTGATTAGGATGACTTGTTCCAAGGAAAGGAAGCCCCAAGAGTAAGATAGAAATAGGAGACCTAAGCCTAGTTCCAAAAGGGCATACCAGACAGGATAAGGAGCCTTGCAGTAGCGACAGCGAAAGCGATTGAAGACCTGCGAGAGAATCGGAATAAAATCTAAGGGACGCAAGGGAGTCTGACAGGAATCGCAGTGACTAGCAGGTCGGATAATGGATTGCTCTGGAAAACGGTCAATGACCAAACCAAGAAAGGAAGCGAGAATGCTCCCGACAAGAAAAAAATAAAAATTAATCATACTTATCTATTCGTAAAAAATGGGAGAAGTAGTATAATGGAGAAATATAGATGAGATGGTGAGGTCAAGATGACAATTCGTTTTGAAGAAAAGGTGAGCACAGAAAATGCTCAGCTCGTATGCCAATGGTCCAACTCCCTAGGCAAATCATTTCAAGAACAATGGATGGGAACAATGATTTTTTTCCCCTTGACTATCCAAGCCTTGCAAGACTTGGAAGGAGTTTTTTCTATCTTTGATGGACACGAGTTTGTCGGACTTATCCAGAAAATCAGGCTAGAAGACAGCAATCTTCATATTGGAAGATTTTTTATCAACCCCCAGAAACAGGGGCAAGGCTTAGGTAGCCAGGCTTTAAAGAAATTTGTTAGTTTGGCCTTTGAAAGTGGAGACATAGACAGTATTTCTCTAAATGTCTTCGAGGCAAATCAAGCAGCTAAGCACCTCTATCAAAAAGAAGGATTTGAAATCGTTCAAACCATTGAAGCACCTGCACGAAAATACGTTATGAAAAAGTTTAGATAGAAATCAAAAAAGCCTTGGTTCCCAAAGCTTTTTTATGTTATAAACTCATTAAAAGAACCCCCAGTTAGATTTGGAATATTTTTTATTCTGTGTCACATAAAAATAAATAAAATGAATGGCTATAGCTAGAGCTAAAATGGTTGTTATACTCACTACTATTATAGGATTAGAAGCAAAGATTAAAGAGAGAATCAAGGCAGCCAGATAGAGTGTCGCTTGGACACAGTAGTAACTTTTCGAATAGCGAAGATAGTGTTTGTTATAGGGCCCATTTACTAGGACAGCAGCTTGAAAGAGGCCAAATCCGATATAAGAGAAGCTGGTTGCAAAGAGAAGATTAGCTTCAGGATTCAGAAGAAAACTCATCGAAACGGTCATCATAATAAGTCCAATGAAAATAGGATAGTGACTGTAAATTAGAAATAGTCCCTTTTGATTAGATTTTTCATCAATAGCATGGTCGAATTGACCAAAATAAAACAAGAACAGAGAAAGCATAATAATGAAATAAAGAACCGAATAAATCGAGAAATTCTCGATTGTAAAGAAGTTAGCTAGCTCCATAATCATCTCTCCAAACGTAATAATGACAAGAAGGGAGATGCGCTCGATTAAATGGGGGAGATTTACCTGGTAATGCTTATCTTTACTAAGCAAGATAATTGGCATAATAAATGTTAGCAGAATACTAGCAAATAAGACAGAGACTCCAACGTAAATAGGAAGAAGAGCTGCTAGATAGACTCCTAAACTTCCTAGACCTGTTATCCATAGAAAACCTTTGATACTTTCCCGATCAACATCATCAGTTGATTTTCTAAAAAACTCAACCAAATTTTGAAAAAATAAGGTAAAGGTTAATGTACCAACAGCCCAACAAAGATAATGAAAATATTGTTGCCAATCAGGTCCAATCATATTGGCTATAAAGAGTAAAAGTCCCATTTTGATAAACATGATTACCATGTTAATTAAGGAGTTCTTTCCATAGCGATTGGTATAAACGGTTTGAATCATCCAGGAATCGGTGAGAACCAAGACAGACATGAAAAAATCAAGGAAAGAATTCCAAGTCAAAATACCGTTATGAAGATGCTCAATTAAAGTAGTTGCTTTTGAAATTGCAAAAACAAAAACTAGGTCATAAAAAAGTTCTGAAAATTCTACACGTTTATGTTTGATAAGGTTTGTCATAGTAGGTTCCTTCTAGTTATGATGTACAATTTATTATAACAGAAAATGGCAATGAAATGGAAGGGTATGAAGTGGTCTTTAAAAAGTGGACCGGCCAAACCGTTTCAGAATATAGAGTTCAGCCTCATGGATAGAGAGTGGGACAGAAACCGGTAATTCGTTAGAATTCGATTTCGTCGTCCCACCTCCGCACAGTTGAGTAGGGCTTTAAAAGCTGATGAAATCAGCGTAGTAGAGCCCACTCAACCACTGCGTCTTGTTCGATAATCCAAAGACAATTGAGAGGCTAGGACTTTTGTCCCAGCCTCCAATAAAGAGTGAGTGCTAAGACTACAAAAAAGCCTTGGTTATCAAGGCTTTTTCCTGTTGATTTAGATGCCCCAACTGAGCTAAGGAGGCAACAAAAAGAGCTGAGAATATGATTTCCCAGCTTTTTTGAATGCGATAGAAATAGCAACTAGACTATTTAAGAAAGGCCTCAATAATGTAGGTGAAGCCAGTAACTAAAAATGCAAAGGCAATGAAATAAAAGACAAAGACACCTGTAGCCACTGGATTGAACAGAATCACTAGACCTAGTAAAAATTCAAGCAAGGCTACCCACGTGATATTGCTACCAATAATAGGGAAAATCAATTCTAGACGATTGCCTTTAAAGAAAGCAATAATGGCTTCTACAATTAACCAAATTCCTACAATGGTCGGAATGACGACCGGCAGGGTCACAAAGCCATAAGCAACGAGGTAAAGAGCTAAGAGAAGACTAACAAATCCTTGGAAAAGATAAACAGGTGAGCGAAGCTCTTTTGGTGCAAAGAAATAGCCTAAAATAGCTGCTATAGAAGAAACCAGTAAACCAAATGCAATCCACCAGCTGTAAGCAACAAGATTAGCTACTGGGTCTATAAATAGAAAGAGTGCTAAAAAGACAAAAATAACTCCTGCAAGGAATAGCAATAAACGATTAGAAAATTTCATTTCAATACCCCCTATATAGTATAGTATAGTTTGTTAATAAAACTATACTATACTTATTTTTATAGAAAATGTCAATAAAATAAATAAACAATTTGGAAGTTTCAGTCTGATTCATGAAAAGAAAATCAGTTTTTATCATTTTGAAAATAAAAAGAGAAGATAAAATTTGTCTTCTCTACATGAAAATATTGTATGGCATCAAAGCAAAAGTAACTGGCTTTACACTATTTGTTAAGATGTAATTTGATTCAAAAAGAAAAGATAGATTTAAATGTAGGGCAAATCAGTTATAGACAAACAAAAAAGCCTTGTAAATCAAGGCTTTTTCCTGTTGTTTAGATGCCCCCTACATGTAAATTAGCGTTAAAATAAGTTAAAATAAATAAGTAAAAAGCGATTAAATCAAGATATTATCACACGCTAGTTAGTATTGAAATTAAGGAAATTGACCAGTGGTTGACCAAATAAATTTTTAGTTTTTCCTGTAATTCCTAAGTTTAAAAAATCAATAATCACGATTTTTTATACATGGTTCGATACCGTGTTCGGCGCAATTGGTATAGTCCGATATGCATTCTCAAAAATGGTTTAAATAGCGTAGTCTTTTAAACTAGTTTTGTGAATCCAAAAAATCTTCCTACAAACGTAAGAAGATTTTTTTAATTATTCTATAATTGTATAATCTCCACTATCTAACAAGTCTATTACTTTTTGAACAAATTGAGTTGAAAGTAAATCTACTATATCAGCTCCATGAGTTTGAAAATTCTCATCTATTTCTTTGATTTCCAATTGAGTATTTTTTTCTACCCTTTCTTCTGTAATTGGGGTATGAAAACTATATTCACCGATTTCATAATACAAGAAATATAAATATTTTTTCTCACCTAAGCTATAATCAAAAAATTCAACTTCCTTATTTCTATCGTAGTCATAGTAACTATTTTCCCAAACAATATCATTTCTTTTTTCATTATATAGTTTTTCATAATTTTTTTGATAACTATAGACTCGTTGTCTTTTCTCACCTGCATACTGTTTATGAATTAATTTTGGACTGAAGTTTAATAATAAATCTTCTTTCATACTATAGTATTTTTCTTTCTGTTCTTTTGCATTTTCAATATTATTTTCTTTGTATCTATAGAATCCAGCTTGCTTATAATCTTCTATTTTATCTCGATAGTTTTTTGCTCTTTTATTAACAGAATATATACATTCTGCAATAATTTTATTTGTTATTTCTTTATTCTTAATTAAATCATTATATATCTTAGGAGTTCTCATTTTTTAATCCTCACATTATTTCTTTCTTTCTTTCTTTTAATATATTTTAACAAAAATCTTCCTATTTATGATAAGAAGATTTTTTTATTATTCTAATTTTTTCTACGTACTGTTACAAGTCCAAATGTTCCAAGAATTGCACCGAATACCAACATTGCAACACTTGATGACTCTCCAGTATTTGGTAATGATTTTGAACGTTCTACTCGTGAATATGTCACTTTTTCATCTGCACCTGCTTTAACAGCTGGAGCTGAATATGTTTGTTGTTTATCTTTTGTTTGTTCTTTATCTTTCGCAACAACATCTTCTTTAGCATCCAAAGCAACATCTTTACCTGATTGTGAAGCTGGTTTTGTTTTATCAACATTTTTTTCAGTATTTTCTGTAGGTAAAGTATTAGAATCTGAATCTACTCTAGGTACAGCAACAACAGTTCCGTCTGGTAGAGTTGCGACTAGATTTTCTTTAGCTTTGTTTTCTAAGTCTACCAATTTATCAAATTCTTCTTGGATTTCAGCTAATTTAGCTTGTTCGGCTTTCAATTTAGCTGTAACGGCATCCAATTTATCTTGTGCCAATTTTGCAGAAGATTTTGCTTGAGTTAATTTTGTTTCTAAATTAGCTACTTTTGCTTGCGCATCTGCAAGATTTTTATCTGCGTTTAGATAAGCACTCAATTCAGTTGCAATTGCTTTTGCATCTGACACCAATTGGTCTTTTTCTGCATGGAGCTTCGTTTGTTGATCTTGAAGAGCTTTCAACTTGTTTTCTTCAGCTTGTAATTTTGTTTGCGCACTTGTAAGAGCAGTTTCAGCATCTTTTTGGGCAGTTTTGGCTGTAGCTAGTTCAGCTTTAGCTGTTTCAAGAGCAGTTTGTTTTTCTGCTTGGCTTCTTGAGAAGTTTTCAACAGCTTTTTCAGCAGTTGCTTTACGTTCTTGTGCATTTTTCAAAGCAAGATTTGCCAATTGCAAGTTCTTTTCAGCGACTTCTGTTTGAAGTGGTGTTTCTGATTTGCTTGCCAATTCTTTCTCAGCTTCTGTTTTAGCTTCAAGTGCAGAAGCATATTTGCGTGAAGCTTCTGCTAATTCTGCTTTAGCGTTTGCAAGAGCAGTCTGAGCTTGGCTGTTTTGTTTTTGTGCTTCAGCTAGTTTTGCTTCAAGTTGGGCAAGTTCATTGGATTTAGAAACTGGAGTTCCTTCATTTGAAAATGCTGTAATCATGTAATGACGACCATTGATATTAGCTACATCAATACCAACATATTTTGCAAAGTTTAAGTTTGCATAAAGGTGTCCCCATGGACGACGTTTATCAGCATTTGAAACGCCATCAAGATATGTTGTGAACATCAAATTGTTGTATACAGCTTGTTTTAGTTCATACATATTTGAAATATCAGAACGCATTGAAGCAACGTTTTCAACAGCATTAGGTACGTGACCATGAACCATTGGGTCTAATCCACGTTCTTCATATTTTTTAGCTTGTGTTGATGCTAAATTAACAGCTTCTTTAGTTGTTCCTGTTTCTGATTCTACGTTGAATGAATCCTTAAATGCATTTCTGATTTGTTTCAATCCATTGACGTAAAATTCTGAGACTTCAAGTTTTTGAGCATCTGTCAAATTGTCAATATCAACTGGACGATTTACATCAGTTTTATCATATTTGACATTAGAATTTGATTGTTTAACAATATCAGCTACAGAATTGAGAATCAAATCATCTAAATCATTTTTAATTGCATTGTTTTTGTTAGCTTTTTCTAATTTTAATAGTTGTCCAAATGTGACAACATTTGAAGACACACCAGCTGATTTCAATACATCTGTTGAAAATCCATTATACACATTTGACGGAATAGTGAATGTTGGATTTGGAATGTTCATTCCTTCAGATTTATTCAACTTAGCTTTTTCCGCATCTAAGGCAGTTTGCGCTTCTTTTTCTTTAGACGCTGTAGCATCGGCTTTTTCTTGGATAGAATCCACTTTATTTTGGTCGGCGTCCATCATTTCTTTCGCTAATTTCAAGGCGTCATTTTTGACATTCACATTGTTCTCAGCTTGTTTGATGGCTTCTGCGCGGTTGCTATCTGCTTTCTTAGCAGTTTCGACAGCTGTTGTTGCGCTTGAGATATTCGCATTTGCTTGTTCAATATCTTTTTCTGCTTGGGCAAGTGAGGCTTTTGCTTCACCAAGTCCTGAACCATTTAGCGCGTCTTCAGCTGATTTTACATTCGCTTCTTTAGCAGTTACTGTTTTATCCACTTCAGCTTTCTTACTTGTTGCGCTGGCAACGTTAGCTGTTTCAGTTGCTACAGTCTCAGTTTGCGCTTTAATTGCTTCAGTAGACGCTTCAGTTGCTTTTTGATTGGCTTCTTGAGCTTTTACATTAGTATCTTGTTTAGCTTTTGTAGCAGTGATATTTTCTTCTGTAGCATTTGCTTTAACAGCTTCTGCTGACTTCAAGTCCTCTTTAGCGCTTGTCAAAGCAGTTTCAGTAGTTGTGACAGCTTGGTTAGCAGAAGTAGCTTCAGCTTTTGCTGTTTCATTCTCAGCTTCAACTTGCTTAACAGTAGACGCTTGAGCATCAAGAGCAGGCTTGACATCAGAAGATTTCTTCACTTCTGGTTTTGCATCAGCTACAGGTTTTGAAACAAGAGCTGGTTCATTGACAGCAGTTGCATCAACTGCTGTTGTAGTAGTTGCTTCCTGAGCAAATGCAGGCACACCAACAGACGCAAGCGCAATAGCGGTTGAGGTTGTTAGGGTTTTCAGTTTCTTCATCATTTTCTCCTTTGATGGCTGATAAAATGAGCTAATTTTTATAGTTTTACTACACTATTTTATCATTATATAGTGTAATATTCAACACTTATATACTATACAAGTGTAATTTGTACTACTTATTATTTATAATGTTTATCTTTAAAATAATAGTGAAGGTAAACAATTATGAATCAAAACAACTTACAAACTTTTATTGCAAAAAGAATTAGATATTTACGATTAACAAAAGGGCTAAGCCAAGAAAAACTTTCCGAATTAGCCGGCTTAGGCTCGAAACATATCCACAACATAGAAAATGAAAAATATAATTTTCAAATACAAACACTGAATAAAATACTTATAGCTCTTGAAGTAGATGAAAAAACATTTTTTAATTTCGGTTTTCCAGAAAAGAGTAAAGAAATTGAAAATATTATCAATCAACTTGAACAAATACCAGAACCACAAAAAACAGATATAATTGATGCAGTAGCAACCCTATTAAACAACATAAATAACCGCTAAGATTCACACATCCTAGCGGTTATTTTTTATTCATTTATTTTCTTTCCTTATAATATGCAGATTTATTGTGAGACGAATAACGTTCCTTCGCCCTGTAATATTCAAAACTAGATTCTCTATCATCATTAGCATCAACAATTGTTAAAAAATCACTGTCTTTTTGCCATTGTTCAATATCAATAGAAGTAAAAAATTTTTCAAATAAAGCTGTTAGCATGACATCTCGAATCTCTTCTTTTGAAATAGAACCAGCCCATGACCTAAAAACAGCTCTTTCATGCATATCCTTTAGCTCATCTTCTGTTGCTTCTTCAAAATAGTTTTCACTATCTATGTTGCTTTTATAATCTTTGAACTTATCAAAATCAAATCCGCTCTTCTTAACTAAATATCGTTCACACCGTTTCTCTAATCTATCAAGAATTTCATAATTGAATACCTTTGTTCTGTTTCGACCAAAAGTTTTAGAATTAGCTTTATCCCACTGTCCCATAGCTTCCAATTCTGTAACAAATTTTCTACGTAAACTTTTTTTAATATTTTTTGTTTCCTCAATTTGATACTTTTGTATCATGTCATCAATAAATTCAGATAATCTTTTTAGTTTTAAATTAGTCATTTTTTATTCCTTAACACTTTCTAATGTATATCGTACACATAAATTATATATCGTAAATATTGATTTGTCAAATTTAAAATACACATTTTATAGATTTTCGAAAAAATTATTGCTAGAATAGACTCATAAAGTTACTGCTCTCGTAGCAAAACTTTAAAATACTTTTTAACAAAGGGGGCCAATTATGGCATTTTTTAAACGCACAAATGGCTACAGTGCTAGCCTAGCAGAACAAGCTCTTTCAGATGAAGTTGTAAAATTGGTTGGTAAACAACTTGAGATTCAATATGAATTTGAAAAATCGGGCGAAATTGTCAACGGTAAAGAAAAAATGAAACGTACAGATAACATTCAAGGCTATCAAGTTTACGTTGCAAGTGATAATCACAATCCTTTTAAGGTCAAGTTTTTACCAGAAAATAAGCCAAATTTATCAAAATTCGAAATCGGAGATATTGTTGAATTTGAAGATTTAGAAGCTTTTGAAAACCAGTACGGACAACTTTATTTCAGGGCAAAAGATATTAAGAAGAAAGGAAAATAATGCATGGCTTTTTTAATGAATAAAAGCCAAAATCAGAAAGTGTCAGAAGCGGTTGTTTCTGACACTACTGAATTTGGTAAAAACAAATTCGAATTAGAACAATTTATTTTGAGAAATTTGAATAACGCTCTCAATATTAATGATGAATCATCTTATTTAAATTCATTTGATATTAAGGTTGCAAGCAATGATTCCGGCGTTTTTTACGTCCCAAATCTCCCTGTAAGTTATTCTTTAAGCAAAAAACTATACTTTGATATTTTTGCAATTTGCGCTGGCATACTCTACCCATTCAAGACTCTCTTACCACAGAATAATGCTTTTTTTGTTCCTTATGATACAAAAAATGAAAATCAAGCACGTGCATTTTTCTTTCCTTGGGTTGATGGGATTCCAACTCGGTTAAAGATTGATAATCTTTCATCTTTTATTAAAAAGAACGTGTCAGAAAATACTCTCCCAATTATGGCTAACAATATTTGTAATATCCCAATGAAAGCGGTGACAAGTTTGGCGGTGAGTGGAGCATCTGGTACAGGAAAGACTCATTTCTTACGTTATTTGATTAGTTGTCTAAAATCTTTCACAAATCAAATTATTTGCGTCGACCCTAAAATCGCTGATGTTTACTTACTAAGTAAGGAATTAGGTTTAGAAGTATTAGCACCAACACATGGTTCAAACTTAAACAGTTTTATTACAGAGGTCAATGAATTGTTGGGTCGAATCATTAATAAGATATATGAACGGCAAAAAATATTATTAACAAATCCAAAAACTCAGTTTGAACGCATTTATATTGTTATTGATGAACTGTTGGCACTTGTTCAGGGGAGCTCTAAGCAGTCTCGTGAATCATTTGGGCAATTACTTGGGACGATTGCTCTTCTCGGCCGTCAGACCTCCATCTCACTCATTTTATGTAGCCAACGCTTTGATGCAACTGCATTTGGCGGTAATACAGCAGTACGTGAACAAATTAACTGTATCTTTATTTTAGGTGAGATAAATGCGAATACTTGTCAGTTTTTATTGCCCAACATCAATGTTGATAATATTGTAGTCCCACCTGGTATTGGTACAGGTATAGTCAAGTTTACAGATAGTGAACATCGAACGCATATTATGCCACTTCTAACCCCCTCTTATAACATCAGGAAGGAAGAAATCACATGACGAAATACTTTAATAAATACAATGTAGTTAATTTTACAATTTTTGTTTCTATTATATTTTTTATTTTAGAGCGTTTGGCTACATTTATCATTTTTCAAATACATATAGAAACATTTTTTTATTTTATTGTTTTTATATCAGTACTACGTTTAATTTCGAGTGTATCATTTATATTATTACTATTTATAATTAATATCGATTTTGCATTTAGAAATGCTGAATTTGATTATTTCAGAAATAGCATTAAGTCATATGTTGCGACGTGGCAAATGAGACGATTTTGTAGGCAGATAAATGTAGAGCCAACTTTGGAAGAATCTTCTCGCTACAGCAATTCAAAACAGGAAATTATCAGAAAAGCAAACCGTTCTCTATTGACATTAACTGTTGTTTACTATGAACAAAAAGCTGTTGCAACATGGACTTTTCCAGCGAATTGTGAAAGTTATAATATTATGGAAGAATTATTAGCACAGGCTAAAAGAGAATTAAATCAGTTAGATAGTAGATATTTATTTAATGATTTTATTAGATTAGAAAATAGTAGAACATTCAGCTCAACAGCATTTAGAAAAAAATAAAGGTGCGGTGTACTGCTACTGAAGGTAAGCAAGTACACCAGCACCATAAATTTAAAACAATTCACGTCTAATGAATAAGATTTTTATGTTGTGATGTGTCAAGAAAATATGATGTTTGTTTGGATGTGGATGCACGTTTTTCTCCGTCAGTGCATCCACATTCAAACCATATCACAACAACTCAAAATCAACACACACTCTCTATTTTGTGTCAAAATCAGGAAGGATTTTTATGAAGATTAATCAAAATGATAGAAAAAGAAAATTTTTTGGTCAAATTTCATTTGAATATGAACATAATGCAAATTTAAAATTAACTGAAAAAGATTTTCGTGAATCCGTTGTTCAACGTATTAAAGACTATTGTAAAAATGAAGATGATAGGTATCATATTATTTTTCATGATAAAGATTTAAAAGATGACGGAAGTTCAAAACCATTGCATGCCCATTTTTATATTGATTTCAAACATGCTCATACTTATTCATCTGTTTATAAAAGCTTATCAATTTCAAGAGAACAAAATTTAGAGTTTGTTCGTAGTTCGATAAAAGCATGTCGATATTTAACACATAGAAATGAACGTAATATGGAAGAACACAAATTCCCCTATGAGGTCAAAGAAGTCATTTCATCAGAAAATACAAACTATATCGATGATATCATGGGAAAAATCAAAAATCATAGCAAAGAAAAATCTGACAATGGTCTAGAAATAGACGATTATTGTTTAGAATTAAGCTATCTAATCTCAGAAGAAGGCTTACTTACAACTGAAGCAAAACAACAATTATTTGAGCAATTCACTCAACGGATAGCACAAAAAGCGTGGAATTCAAATAAAAGACAATTTGAGGAAAACAGACAAGAATTTATTCATAAGGAGTTTATTCGTATGAGTAAGGGCGAACGAAATCATACAGGTATTTATATTCAAGCTGAAGGAGGAACAGGAAAATCATATTTAGCACGCTTACTTGCAGAAGAACGTGATAGATTAGGAGCACATACCCCATCAATAAATAAAAAGCGTTTCGATTTAGGTTCTGGCTACAAAGGGGAAAAAACAATTGTAATCAATGAACTAGATGCAAGTTGTGGCATGACTTTTCGAGAGTTATTTCAGATACTAGAACCAGATTCAGCTACACAGTTAAGTTCACGGTTTAAAGATGCGTATATCATCAATGATTTAACAATTATCACAAATTCAGATAGTTATTGGGATTGGTGTGATTCGTGGTTTGGAAAGAAAAATAAAGAATATCATCAGCTAATGCGAAGAATTAGATTTGTAATTAAAATGATTCACGATGAAAAGAATAAGGTTATCAAAATTGAATTATGGAATTACACAGCAAAACGTGATTTAAAAGAAAAAGCAAAACAAGCATTTGAAAAATTACAGACGTATTCACTAAACAGTGTAGAAAATGAAGAAGAATTTCGAAAAATCGCTTCGGATATATTAGGAAGAATTAAGAAAGTAAAAAATATTGACAGCAAAAGAAAAGTTATCACTACAGACTCAACCGACCAAAGCGAGTGCAGTGATAACTAAAACTAGTGGAAATAATAAATACTATTTCTGCTTCTATTGTATCATAGAATAAGGAAAAATTATATGACAGATAAAATTTTAATCAAAATAGACAATTTAGAAGTACAGTTGCCTGCCTCTCATATCATAGTAGAAAAAGATGAATACCTCAACTTAAAAAACAAGGCTTCTCAGGGGAAGTATATGAGCTTATCCGAGGTTTTAGAGATGGTTTCAGTCTCTCGACCTTGGCTATTGGAACATGTTCTTTATCAACCTGCTATTCGCTCAAAAATCGATATTGATAAAAACAAAGATGGGTTTGTGAAATATCCAGACAGTCAGGGTGGACGGTACTATTTCTTAGCTAGTAAAACGAAACAATTTTTTGAAGAAAACTTTGCAGAAATCTTTAGTTTATGATACGATAATCAAGATAATATCTTGGTTATCGTCTTTTAGAAAGAGGTAATCATGTCAGTTTCATTCAGAAAACGAGGAAAAAAGAATTTATGGGATTATAGAATTTTTGATAAAAATAAAAAGGTGGTTGCTTCAAATTCAGGCTTTAAGACAAAAAGAGAAGCTGAAATTGAAGCGTTAGCTCTTGAGTTAAAATTGCTTAATGGTGCAATAATTGATAAAAATATTACATTCTATGCTCTATGGGAAAAGTGGCTAGAATTAACAGTTAAACCAATTGGAAAAGCGGAATCTACTTTCAATAAGCATCTAATACGTGGTAAATTCATTCAAGCATATTTCAAAGACAAACCAGCCTTAAAAATTAAAGCAAGCGAATATCAAGAATTTATTAATAAGTACGCTGAAACTAATAGCAGAGACAATGTTAGTAGAATGAATGCGGAAATTAGAAATGTGATTGTATTTGCGAAAAGAGATAAGCTTAATATCGAAGATTTTACTGAAGGAGTTATACTCTCAGGACGACCTCCACAAAAGCGAAGAGATGAAAAATATATTCATAGCTTTGAAGACTATCAAAAGTTAGTAACATATTTAGAAAGCAATCTTGATTTAACAACTTCAATCGTTCCACATTTACTATTAATTCAACTAAAAACGGGATTACGTGCAGGGGAAGTTGCAGGTCTCACATGGGATTGTGTATTGTGGGAAAGTTCAGAAATAAAAACATATCGCAGATATGATACTATAAAAAAACGTTGGACAAAACCCAAAACGGAAGATTCAGTTCGAACAGTTCCAATAGATGAAGATACATTAACAATTTTAAAGAAAATAAAACAAGAGCAATCTGTATTCATTGAAAATGAGATGATTACGAATAATGAAAATATGATTTTTATTGATTTGAATTATAATGTTGTAACAAATGCAGGAGTGAACAAGCATTTAAAACAAATTTTAAAGACCTTAAAAATTCATCCTCAAACTATGACAAGTACAGGTCTGAGACACACGTATTGTTCAACAATGTTAGCAATGGGTGTTGATATTTGGGCAGTTTCAAAATTAATGGGTCATAGAGATATTAAACAAATAACTGAAACTTATGGACATCTTATAAAAGAAAAAGCAGATATTGAAAATAACAAAGTTCGTGCTGTTTTGACGAGTTTAGTTAAAAAATAGAATTATTGACCAAAAGTTGACCAAATCAAAAAGAAACGTTGATTTAACAACGTTTCTAAACTATATACTATGCCCCCTACAGTCGATTTGGAGTTAAAATAAGTAAAAATGAGTAACAAAAATATTGATAAATCAAGGTTTTGCCACTCTCTAAATCGTATTTAAAAATAAAAGGTAGAACAAAAGTAGAACAGATTATTATTTTTCTTCTTTATCACAAAATCTCCCTACGCTAGTAAGGAGATTTATTTTTTTATTGTGATTTTTTGCGTTTACGGTATACAAGACCGATAGAAGATAAAGCTGTGATAATCGCAAGAGTAGCAGTATTAGTACGCTTTTCCCCTGTATTTGGAAGTTGTTTCTTAGGTTCTGCTTTTGTATTTGTAGCTTGTGCAGGAGCTTGATATGTTTTATCGTCTTTAGTTCCTACTGTCGCAACAACTACTTTATCCTTAGTCTTCGCATCCACAACATCAACCACTTTACCGTCAGAATCAAGGACAGGTTTAACTTCTCCACCTGACTGCACAATAGCATCTGTCTTGTCTTTCAAAGCCTGCAAACGTTGTTGTTCAGCAAGGTATGCGTCATGGTCGGCTTTAAGTTGCTTAAAGTTCTCATACCCACGAGCCTTAGCTTCAGCGATACCCTCAAGGCGAGCCAACTCTTCCTTAGCAGTCTCCAACTCAGCACGGAGTACACCAAGCTTAGCATTAGCATCAGTAAGCTCTTTATCCAAAGCCTTAAGAACTTCATCACGGTGTGTAAGAGCGAGTTCAAGAACTGTATGAGTGTCAGTAGCTTCTTTAGACGCTTCACGTTTACGGAATAGGTCTTGACCAGCTGACTTACGAGCCAAGACTGCTACATCATGAGCCTTAGTAAGGACTTCCAACTCACCTTTAGCAGTTGCAAGAGCAGTATCTGCTGTAGCTTTTTCAGTCTTAGCAGTTTCAAGAGCTGTTTTAGCTTCAGCAAGAGCCTTAGCCTTGTCAGTAGCATTTGATTTAGCTAGAGCAAGCGATTCCTTAGCAGTTTGCAAAGAGTTAGTGTCTTGTGCTAGTTTATCTTTAGCGTTAGCAATAGCCTTTTCAAGCGCTGGAACATCAATCTCGTTACCTACCAAATCAGACAACTGTTTACGAGCATTAGCAAGGACTGTTTCTGCGTTGGTGTAGGCAGTTTGGGCTGTCGCTACTGCTGATTTAGCTTCTTGAGAGGCTTTGACTGCGTCATCATAAGTTGATTGAGCCAATGAGAGTTTTTCTTGAAGTTTGGCAACTTTGTCAGCAGTACTTGGAGCTGTTACGATTTTTGTTTTGTCGAATTTGGCATTTTCTGACACAACATTATCTGAAATCTTAGAGTACTGAATAACTGAGGTAAAAGTGTTGTTAGAACGGAAACCTAAACCTGTGTATTGCATATACCCTACATTGTTATTTTTAGGGAGTACCCCACTCAAGCTAGTAGCATGACCCCATTTAGCGTGAGAGTCGTTAAAGAGCATAGACAAGGTGTCATCGTAAATACGGTTTTTAAGGTCTGCAACAGTATCTGTAGCATCATCACTAAACCCTGCAAGCTCACCTAGTAAGACACCATTAGCTTTTCCTACCTCATCCAATGCTTTGAAGTCATGACCGTACTCTTTAGTAGATTTACGAGCAACTGCATCTGCAATACGAATTGAGTCTTCTGTTACCTTAACATCCCCAGTACCAAACTGTTTGCGGATCTGATTAATCAAATCTGCTGCAAACAATGATAAATCTTTACGTGTTTCGTAGTCAAGGTTGTTAATATCTACCTTAGTGTTTTGGTCTTTCTTAGACGCCTGAGGGTAAGTTAAATCGTAACGGTAAATGTCTCCGTCCTTAGAATAAGTAATCTTTCCAAAGTTCTCATACTCTTTGTATGCAATAGCTTTAAGTTTGTCTGAAAGCTCTTGACTTGGGTTAGCAAAGTACTCTTTAAGAAGAGAAACATACTCTGAACCCAAGTTAATAGTATAGTTTCCAACTGTTGAGTCAGCAAGCTCTTCTTTGGCACGGTCTAGGTCAGCCTTAGCTGTAGCAATAGCTTGGTCTTTGTTAGATTGGTCAGCTTTAGCATTAGCAAGGGCTGTAGTGGCTTGGCTGAGCTTAGTTTCAGCTTGAGATACCCCAGTTTGGGCATCTTTGATAGCTTGGTCTTTGTTGGATTGAGCTTTTTTACCATTATCAAGGTTAGTCTGAGCAGTTTCTACTGCTTGAGTGTCTTCGGCGACTTGGTTAGTAAGCGTAGCTACCTCTTTTTCAAGGGGAGCAACATCAGTAGTAGATGAAAGAGAATCTACTTTTTTCTGAGCGTCAGCAACCTTATTAGCCGTAGCAGTGGCAGTTTTCTCAGCATTAGATACTACCTTAGTTTGGTCAGCAACCTTCTCAGCAGTCGCAGATACAGACTTATCAGCATCAGCTACAGTTTTCTCAGCAGTCGCAAGCTCATCTGCTCGCTTTTCAGCCTCGGCTTTTGCAGTTGCAACCTTTTCAGGTGTAACAGACTTAGCTTCTTCTACTTTCTTAGTAGTATCAGCGATAGTCTTTTCAGCATCAGCAATCTTAGTTTCAGTAGATGCAACCACTTCTTTTTGCTTCGCTACATCCTGATTAGCCTTATCAGATTCAGCCTTAGCCGTATCCACGTCCGATTGCGTAGGAACTTTAGCAATTACCTCGTCCTGAGCAACTACCCTAGTTGCAGGTTCGTTAACGGCTACTTCAGTCTCACTAGCAGATACCCCAGTAGATACTCCTAGAGCCGAGATTGCAAGCGTTGAAATAACTGCGCCAGTACGCAATTTTTGATGGTGCCTGGTGTTTTTTGAATCCATCATATAAACTCCTTTTGATAGTTTTATAATGCTATTTTATCACATTGTTTCGCTTTTTAAAACTATATAACTGTTTTTTTCTCTTTTTAAGTAGTTTTTAAAGGACACAAATTTCAGTATGATAGGATTTAAAGAGGTACTGAGATGACAAAAACGAACCTACAATCCTATATCAGCAAGCGAATTCGCCTACTGAGATTGAAAAAAAATATCACCCAACAGCAACTAGAGGAGCTGGCGGACCTACCATTAAAATATACTTATAAATTAGAAAACCTTGAACCAAATATCAAAATCAAGACCCTTGAAAAAATCATGGATGCTCTGGACACAGATATAGAAAGTTTCTTTGATATTTCTCTGACCGAAAGTAATCCACTGATAAATCAATTATTGTTTAAACTGGAAAAATTAGCACCTAGTAAGCAAGAGAGGGTCACAAAACTTTTGATTGATTTTCTAGATGAGATAGAAAAATAAGCCGAGTCACATATAGCATGACTTGGCTTTTTTATATTAGTTATCAAATCCATTTCGCTCTCGTACGTCCTTGATAAAGCTCTCGATATTATCCCAATCCTCGTACTCATCAGCAATCCTAAATGTGTCAAGACGATTAGCTACTTGAGAAAATATTTCGATGTTTTCTTCGGATTCAAATATCACTTCAACTAAAGGTAGATATTCGAGAACTTTGGATAGTAAGCTCCTATTTGCTAATAGCCTAGGTAAAGCAAAATGACGATTGCTATCTTTTTTCATACTTTCTAGCAGTTTAAGAAATTCTTTATTTTCAATACGTTTTTCAATAATGTTTGAAACTTTATCCATCATTTTAGAATCATTTTTTTCAATAGCTTGGTAGATATTTTCAGCTAATTCAGCAAATTCTTCATTTTTCATGATAGTATTATAAGATTTTTGACTGATATATGCTTTAGCAGATGTCGGCATACCAAAGTAAATCTTTTCAAGAGTTTTAAAACCTACTTTACCATACAATTCATCTTCTACATATCTTAAGACAGCTTGGTAAGTATTTGTTTCTCCCTCTAACTCTCGATATTCTTTAAAGCTATCTAGTTCTTCTACCAGATTCAAGACAACACATGCAATTAATAATTCTTCTTTATTCTTCATATTGAACTCCTTAATAATTTAAGATTGTACACATGATAACATTTTTGAGAGACAACTTCAATATCAGTTAGGGAAGCTTTGAAAAGCCTATTAAATCAAGTTTTTTTTGTTAGGGGTGACGATACAGGTTATATGATTTACTATAATACTGTAAGTTAGTTCTTACAAAAAATCTTGTAATAAATTAAATTTGTCACACAATAGCATTTTTGAAAGGAAATGTCAATAGCGATTAGGGAAGCTTTGAAAAGCCTATTAAATCAAGTTTTTTTGTTAGGGGTGACGATACAGGTTATATGATTTACTATAATACTGTAAGCTAGTTCTTACAAAAAATCTTGCTCAATTCTTAGCAAGTAAGAAAGAAGGTGATTATCATGTACTAAGAAATAGCTAGCAAAGATATTGACAAAAATTATTTCGCTTTGTCATCTAACTATAGAAATTTTGAGGATTTTTAAAAATGGAAATTTCGAGTATGGTAATTAAAGGTCAATGTTTAGGTATCGGAGAATGGAAAGACTATACTACACAAGAGATATTTGGTTCTACTCTCGACCTAGGTTTTCGAACGGCAAACGGTAGATTTGCAATGCAATCTATTAAGGTTCAGAACATTGATTCACGAGATTTGGAATCTTATATTGATTCTTTTATTGAACTAGATTTGACAGATTGCACAGTGTCAGCTTACAGTCAGGGTTCACGCTCTGTATTGTCTATTAGAGCAAAGAATGCAGAAGTGCAAGGGGTCATTGATTTATAGTATAACAGAGGAAGTTTTCACTTCCTCTGTCAGAAAGAAGGTAAACAATGTATACAATTTTATTCACCATCGTTCTCGGTCTGTTATGGCTTTTTTATAAATACGTTGAAATACAGCAAAGGAATATACAAGAAAAGATTCTCAATCTGTATATAGGTAACATAGGGACTGACATAGAGCAGGTTATAGAAAAGACAGCTTCTTTATCAGGCCAGAAGTTACTGCTTAATAGTCGCTATATTCGGAATATTGGAAGTTCTGCAGCACAAGATTCTCATGTTTGGAGCTTTCCCATTATGCTAGCTAGTAAGCCTGATAACGAAGAAGAAGGCTACATTCAGCAGGTGTTTTTAGTTCAACTTGACAAGTATATAAGGGAAACAAACTGCATGGCTCAATGGTCGGACAAGAACTACCGCCTTATAGTCAATCCAACTTTTGGAGATATTTTACGATATAACAATCAGTATCATATCAATCTGCAATTAGAGTTCTTATACAATTAAAAGGTGGTATAAAAGTGAAGTGCTTTAAAGACAAGAGACTATTTGACGAGGGGTATTCATTTGATTGGGATATTCCTGTAGAGAGAGTCCCGCATGCTCTGATAGTTGGTGCGAGTGGGGCTGGCAAGACATTTGCTACTAAGCTTTTTCTTGCCAGCTTTGCTTATTCCTACCCAGATAGTCAATTTTTAATAGCTGATTACAAGGCAGATTCAGACTTTACGTTCTTAGAAAGTTCTCTAGCTTTTAAGAAGTTTGAGACTGTCTCAGAAATCCTATTTAAGGGTTTAGAGATTCTTGAGAAACGACAAAGAGGTCAAGATATTTCTCGTAATTTTATTTTGATTTGTTTTGATGAATTTAATGCTTGGCAGAACAGTCTGGACAGAAAAGCTCGTGAACAAGCAATTAAAGATTATACTCGTCTGATACAGTTAGGTCGTTCCTTTAAAATTTATGTAGTTGTTGCCCAACAAGACGCGCATAAAAACTCGCTGAGCTTGTCTAGAGATTCTATAGGTACAGTTATCGCTTTAGGAAAACTATCTAAAGAAACTATATCCATGCTTTTTTCAGATGAGAAAGAGAGCATAATCTCTAATAATCCTAGAGGAGTAGGATATATGAAAATAGGTGGGAAAAGTAGTCGTCTTATAGTAGTGCCTAGTTATAAGATAATACCTATAGAGAGATTAATAAAAAAAGCAGTTGAACGTTCCAATTGTTACTTTGAATAAAAAAATTCCAGTTGTCTCACTGTAGACGTGAGGCGAAGGTGGGGACAACTGGGAAAATATCTTTAATGTGGGTAGTGTAATCACCCACGTTCCGTATAAAAATAGAAAGTAGAATAACTATGTACACAAGTTATGAAATTAAAAAAATTTTATCCGACAATGCAAAACGAAATGTCATTATGACCAGTATTGATGAAGTTACCTTTGTAATCAAACCAACCGAAGATACAATAGGTGAATATCCAGAAAGATGGAATCAAACAGCTCCACAGATTGCTGAGATAATTGCTGAAAAACTTAAATTGCCATTACTACTAGGAGATTATTCACCTCCAGAACAAAGACTACCTGCAGGTTATACAGATGGTTTTACTTTTAAAAATATGCCGTATTACTTTTCTATAGCTTGGCATTATAGAAATTTTACAATGGGGATTATAGTAAAATTTTCTGCGTCTGCCTTATCTCACTACAAGCAAGCGTATAAGGAATATTATAATGAAGCAATTGATGTCAATATTATGGCTAAATTACTAAATGAAGAGTATTGGGAACTTAGATTAAGTCGTATAGACTTAGCAATAGACTATTTCAATTACGATATGACAGTTAATGAGCTTTATCAAGGCATAAAAAATAAGCAGATTTTAATTTTAAATCATAATGGTAGAAAAAACATCTCTAATATTTCTGCACAAGAAGTTAATGGTGTAGCTCAGACTATCTATATAGGAAGTAAGAAAAAAAATATAAATTCTCTTTTGCGCATCTACAATAAATACCAGGAACAACTTGACAATCGTGGACGCTATGTTCACGTTGTGAACCTGTGTGACTCTTGGATACGTATGGAAGCTTCCTATAAAGGAATATATAGTAATCAAATTTTAGCATTGTTATTAACCATTAGTAACGCAAATGAACTTAGTCAATTGATAGTAAATAAGATGATTGATAAATATGGTTTCTACAATTCAGAGGACGGTTCACCTATTCCTTTTACAAAAGATTTGTTTGTAGGTTCAGGTCATTTCCCTGAATTAGAATCTCTTTCTTCAAGAAACAACTATTTATTAGCTACTGTTTCTTATATTATGAAAGGTAGTGGTTTCTTTCCATTGTTAAAAAAGATTGAGGAAATATG
Source organism: Streptococcus sp. 27098_8_76 (assembly GCF_041432315.1). GTDB lineage: Bacteria > Bacillota > Bacilli > Lactobacillales > Streptococcaceae > Streptococcus. The sequence goes on from NZ_JAPVZI010000002.1 coordinate 72,718, forward strand.
GGGAGTAGAGGCTCGTAATCATTTTATTATTCGTTTAATTCAAGAGTATGAGTGGAACTACATACCAAACCAAGATGTTGAGCTATGGCTTAACAAATTTAGCTCAGAACTCTCTCAATTAAATTATAAAGAGTATTTTGAAGATAGTTTTAAGCTGTTCTATCAAAAAAACAATATCACCCCGAAACGACCTAAAAACAAAGAGTAATATTGTTTGAAAAATAGTATAGGGATGATTTTCATCATCTCTAGCTATTATCTCATAAAAAAGGAGAATTTTCTATGACTGAGATAAATAAAATTACTGTTGATTTAATCAATATAGAGATACAATTGCCAGAAGATAAAATTATCGTTGATAAAAAAGAATATGATAATTTAAAATATAATTCTTCTCAAGGTAGATATATGTCCTTATCTGATGTTCTACAACTTCTATCAGTTTCAAGACCGTGGTTACTTGATAATGTATTGAATAATTCAAAAATTCGGAAAGAAATTGATGTTGAATTAAATCCAGATGGGTTCGTGAAATATCCTGAGAATCAAGGTGGACGCTATTTCTTTTTAGCCAGTAAAACAAAACAATGGTTTGAAGAAAACTTTAGAGAAATTATGGTATAATAACCTTGGCAAAAACCTTGGTTATCTAATGAAAGAGGTAACTAATGGCAACTTTTAGACAACGTACCAAAGGTGGAACTTGGGATTATAGAATTGTGGACAGTGATAAAAAACTTGTTGCATCTAAAGGTGGCTTCAGAACGAAGAAGGAAGCAGAAAAAGAAGCTTTAGCTATTGAATTAAAGTTGATGTCAGGTGCAAAAATTAATTCGCAAGCAAGTTTATATGAGTTATGGGAAGAGTGGTTTGATGTTGTTGTAAGACCACTTGGAAAAAGTGAATCAACGCTTTTTAAGCATAAAAAGAGAGGGGACTTGATAAAGGAACTTTTTCAAGATAGGCCAGCAACTTCTATTCGATTTAGTCAATATCAACGAGCTCTAAATTCGTATGCTGAAAGAGTTACAAAAGATACTGTAGCGCGATTAAATTCAGAAATCCGAAAAGTCGTTCAGTTTGCTCAACGTGACCAATTAGATATAGTTGATTTTACTGATGGTGCAATTATTTCAGGGATGAAGAAAAGCAAGACAACTGACGAAAAATATATTGACAATATTGAAGACTATTATAAAATTTTAGTTCATTTAAAAAGTCAGCTCAATTACAGTAAGTCGGTGATTCCTTATCTTTTGTTTGTTTCCTTTAAAACAGGGATGCGTTTTGGAGAAATTTTAGGTTTAACTTGGGACTGTATTGATTTTGAAAATCAAATAATTCACACTTATAGGCGCTACTATAATTATAAATGGAGACCACCCAAAACGGATACATCTGTTCGAGATGTACCTATAGATGAAGAAACATCTGAGGTTTTGAAATTATTAAAGAAAGAACAAAAGATTGTCTATAAAAATCAAGGGATTAAGGAAAAAGAAAATTTCCTCTTCTATGATGTTGTGTATGGAGTTCCTAGTAATAACGCAGTAAATCAAAGTTTACAATCGCTACTAAAAAAACTAGAAATTTATCCATATAATTTGACTGCTACGGGTATTAGACACACTTATGCTAGTATGTTACTTGCAAAAGGAATTGATATCTGGGTAGTTGCTCATGTAATGGGTCACAAAAATATAAAACAGGTAACAGAAACATATGGTCATCTTTTGAAAGAGAAGAAAGAAAAAGAACATCAGATTATTCGAAATCTTTTAAGTGAGTATCCGTTGGTAGAACAAAAGTAGAACAGATACGAAAAAAAGCCTTTAGAATAAGGCTTTTAGGCACTAAATTATGCCCCCTACAGGGATCGAACCTGTGACCCACGGATTAAGAGTCCGCTGCTCTGCCAGCTGAGCTAAGGAGGCAAAGAAAAAAGCTGTATTGGTGCCGAAACTTCACGGTTTGTATTGAACCCGCGCAATTAAGCAGGTGGGCAACTCGCTCTAACTGAAGCTGTTTCCGTGTGAGACGGCCTACATGCTGTTAGAAGACTTTTGTTTCCCTAATAATACAAAAAATAGTCGGTCAACACTTAAGTGTGAAGTCGTACACCACAGCGTTTCTATGTTTATATGATACCACTTTTTCAAAAAAAATCAAGAGGAAAGTGCAATTTTTTGAAAAGGATTTCAGATTTTTCGCAAACGGTCGATAGCTTCCTTTCTTTGAGCCAAAGCCCGTTCATATTTACCAGTATCTTCTGCTTGGAAATAGTGATGATTACGAATTTTTTCTGGCAGATAGTCTTGCTTGACCCAATTTCCAGGATAGTTGTGTGGATAGAGATAGTCTTGGGCATTCCCCAGTTCCTTGCTTCCACTGTAATGACCATCACGCAAGTGTCGCGGAATGGGCAAATGCCCTGATGTTTTGAGGTCAGCTAGTGCCTTATCCATAGCCACATAGGCTGAGTTGGATTTTGGAGAAAGGGCCAAATCAATCACGATATTGGCAATGAGAATGCGGGCTTCTGGGAACCCAATCTTCTGGGCAGCATCCAGAGCAGTCACGGTATGAATCTGGGCCTCAGGATTGGCCAAACCGATATCTTCATAGGCGATAACGGTCAAGCGACGAGCGAGACTAGGCAGATCACCAGCCTCAATCAAGCGGGCAGCATAGTGAAGACTGGCATCTACATCCGAGCCACGGATAGACTTTTGCAAGGCAGATAGAACATCATAGTGACCGCCTCCATCCTTGTCCATAGTGATGTAGCTCCGCTGCAGGCTATTTTCCATGATGTCTAGAGTGATATGGCGGATACCCTCATCATTCTCAGGGGTAGAGAGAACAGCCAAGTCCAGCGAGTTAAAGGCAGAACGCAGGTCTCCGTTTGTAGAGGTTGCGATGAAATCCAGCGCATCCTCATCTAGTTCTACTGGAAAATCAAAACCACGCTCAGGGTTACTTAGAGCTATCTGCAGGGCTTCTTTGACGTCTTGGTTAGACAGAGGTTCCAACTCAAAAATTTGAACACGGCTACGAATGGCAGGAGTGACAGAAAAGAAAGGATTTTCAGTCGTAGCGCCAATCATGATGACTAGTCCACTTTCCAAGAGAGGCAAGAGGAAGTCTTGCTTGGTTTTATCTAGTCTATGAATTTCGTCTAGTAATAGGACGAGACCACCAGAGAATTTCGCCTCTTCCGCAATTTCTTGTAGCCGTTTTTTACTATCAACTGTCGCATTGAAAGTTCGAAAGGCATACTTAGTAGTCCCAGCGATGGCTGAGGCAATACTGGTCTTGCCTATTCCCGGAGGGCCATAGAGAATCATGGAGGACAGGCGGTTGGCTTCTACCATGCGGCGGATGATTTTTCCTTGTCCGACCAGATGTTCCTGACCGATGACTTGATCGATGGTTTTAGGGCGCATGAGAAGCGCGAGATTGTCTGGCATAGTAGTCCTTTCTAACGTGGATTTTCTGATGTATATGTGGTAAGATGGTAGTATCTATTTTAGCATATTTCCGAGCAATCGGGGCGATTTAAGAGTCGCATAGAAAGAGGACAAAATGGTAACATATGGATTTTTAGATGTTTTAGAGGAAGAGTTGGAGAAGAATTTTCCCTTTGACTTTGAGATTAGTTGGGACAAGCGCAATCACGCGGTAGAAGTGAGTTTTCTATTGGAAGCGCAAAATGCTGCAGGTGTGGAGATGGTGGATGAAGACGGAGAGGTTTCGTCAGACGATATCCTCTTTGAAGAAGCAGTGCTTTTTTACAATCCTGCCAAATCAACAGTCAATGCAGACGACTATTTGACGGTCATTCCTTACCTACCTAAAAAAGGATTTTCTCGTGAATTTTTAGCTTATTTTGCGCTATTCCTTAAAGATACTGCCGAGGTTGGACTAGATGCCCTTATGGACTTTTTGGAAGACCCAGAAGCAGAAGAATTCGTCATGGAATGGAACCAAGAAGTCTTTGAAGAAGGAAAAGTTGGCTTGGAAGAGGGAGAGTTTTATCCTTATCCGAGATACTAGGAGTTTGGAGAAGGTAGTATGAAAAAATTTGGGACGTATTTGGTTTATGTGCTAGCTTTTGTCTTTATTATGCTAGCTTTTGCTTGTGGCACTATCGCATTTGCAGAGTTGGGGTATTCCGCAGTTTTAGCCTTTACTTTTGGTTATACCTTCGCTCTTCTAAGCATGTATGTAATCTTTATTCTTCATGAGTTGGGTCATGCTTTTTGTGGCTACTTGACAGGCTATCGGCTGGTGGCTTTTGGATTAGGACATTTTCTTTTGACAAAAAAGTCAGGCAGGTTTCATCTTAGTCGAACAGCCATTCTGAAAAATGTTGGTGCTCAGTACATCGGATTGAAAGAAGATGAAAGCGATCAAAGAATCATCTTGATGCTTTCAGGAGGTTTGCTGGTTCATCTTAGCTTGATATTATTGGCGATATTGTTTGGATTTTTGACAAGAAGCTGGTATTTTGCAGGGACTTGGATTTTTCTTAATTTGTCTTTCTTCCTAAACAACGCTTTGCCAGTCGACATTACTGATGGAGCGAAAATCTGGGAATTGTTACAACACCCTGAAAATACCAAATACGCTTACTTGGTGTTGAGGCATTCTGCTCAAACTTTGCTGGCTCCTCAAGAATATGATTTGAAAGACTTTACCATGCCTGTTCCTGAGGATGCAAGTGGGAGCCTTGCAGAAAGTGTTCAGACTCTTGAGGGAGTGGTTCTCATATTGGATGGTAATATAGAACTTGCAAAGCAACAGTTTCAGTCTGTGTTAGAGAAAACAGATAATTCAATGTCTAAAACTATTTCTCAAATATACCTTCTTCAAGTTGCTCTGATGGAAGGAGATAATAAGAAAGTGGAAGAATATGCAAGTATTCGAGGGGTCAAATCTTTTTTATCTATAAAAACAGCAGATATGCAGGTCATTCAAGCTTGGTATCAATTTAAGGTAAGGAAAGATGTAGTTCAAACTCACAAGGCTATGAAGATTGCTAGACATAAAATGAATAGCAGCCGGATGTTACGGGATGAGAAAAGCTATTATCAAAACTGGTTAGCCGAGCTGGAAAAGGAATTAGCCGAAGGAGTCTAATATGGAAATAGAAATTTCTGATTTCACGGGCTGTAAGATTGCTTTGTTTTGTGGGGGTAAGCTTTTGACTATCTTACGCGATGATAAGGCAAGCATTCCATACCCTAATACCTGGGAATTGCCAGGTGGCGGACGAGAGGGTGATGAAAGTCCTTTTGAGTGTGCGGCACGTGAAGTTTATGAAGAGCTGGGAATTCATCTGACTGAGGATTGTCTGCTTTGGTCGAAGGTTTATCCAAGTATGCTTTTTGCAGACAAGCAATCTGTTTTTCTAGTTGGAAAGTTGACACAGGACCAGTTTGACAGTATCGTATTTGGAGATGAAGGACAGGGTTATCAGTTGATGAGTGTTGAGGAATTTCTTAGTTCCAGTCAAGTTGTACCTCAGTTGCAAGAAAGGGTGAGAGATTATATGGAGGAAGTTTGATAAATGGAAAAGCGAAGCAAAAATATCAATATGTTTCTCATGGATGGTGAAGTGACTGGAAAAATAAAATGTACTTTGTCAAATTGGACGGGAGTGATTTACAAAATACCTCGTATTCAGTTGGGAGATTTGAAGTCACGTGATGAAATGAAACAAAGTGGTATTTATTTCTTATTTGGTCGAGATGAAGATAAGCAGAAAGATATGACCTATATTGGTCAGGCGACAACTCGGAAAAATGGTGAAGGGGTATTGTTGCGAATTCAAGAGCATACCCGTGATACTCATGCAGATTATTTTAATGATGTCATCATTCTAACAACTCAAAATAATTCTTTCGGTCCAACAGAAATTAGCTATTTGGAAAATAAATTTACTCAACTTGCTAAAGAAGCTGGTCGCTACATTGTGAAAAATGGGAATGATCCAAATCCTGGTAATGTAACTGAGGAAAAGGAATCTGAACTGGATGAAATTATTGAAAATACGCTTATGATTATTGGAACTTTAGGTTATCGTGTTTTTGTTCCGATGACAAAGAAAGTTAGTCAAGATTTGATTGATAATCATTCCACTTATCTTTATTTAAAGCGTAAAACTAAGAAATCTAACAAAGTAATAGAAGCAACTTGTGAACAGACAACTGAAGGTTTTGTTGTTTTAGAAGGAAGTCAAGTAGAAATAATGGATTCTCCAAGCCTCCCAGCAAGTTTAAAAGAAATGCGTCAGAATTTAATAGCTTCACAGGTCATTCAAGATGGAGTGTTGAAAGAAAAACAACTCTTTTCTAGCCCTTCTTATGCAGCGGCTTTTTTGCTGGGTTTGCAAACGAACGGTCGAACTGATTGGAAAAATCAGGATGGAAGAACTTTAAAAGAATTGGAAGAATTAATAGATTGATAAGGAAAAATTAAATGGAAACATGGCAAGAGTTAAAAGTTACGGTTAAGCGTGAGGGGGAGGAGTTGGTTTCCAACCTCTTGATTGAGCTGGGAGCTCAAGGAGTCGCAATCGAAGACAGTATGGACTATGTGGGGAATGTGGATCGTTTTGGTGAAATTTTCCCAGAGATTGAGCAACAAGAAGAAATCGTAGTGACAGCCTATTACCCTGATACGGTTGATATAGCAACGGTTGAGGCAGATTTGCAGGCTCGTCTCGCGGAACTAACTGATTTTATGGACTTGGGAGAGGTAAAAATGGGTACGACTGCCTTGGCTGAGGAAGACTGGGCAGACAACTGGAAGAAATATTATGAACCAGCTCGCATCACTCATGATTTGACTATCGTTCCCTCTTGGACAGACTATGAGGCGACTGCGGGAGAAAAGATTATCAAGCTGGATCCAGGTATGGCTTTTGGTACGGGGACCCATCCAACTACCAAGATGAGCCTCTTTGCCTTGGAGCAGGTCCTTCGTGGTGGCGAAACGGTGCTAGATGTGGGGACTGGATCAGGTGTCCTTTCTATTGCCAGCTCGCTGCTTGGTGCTAAGGAAATTTTCGCCTACGACCTGGATGATGTAGCAGTTCGAGTTGCTCAGGAAAATATTGAGCTAAACCCTGGTATGGAAAACATCCATGTAGAAGCAGGAGACTTGCTTAAGGGTGTTGAGATTGAGGCAGATGTGATTGTAGCTAATATCTTGGCGGATATCCTCGTTCATCTGACGGATGATGCTTATCGCTTGGTCAAGGATGAAGGCTACCTCATCATGAGTGGCATTATCAAGGACAAGTGGGACATGGTGCGCGAGTCGGCTGAGTCAGCTGGATTTTTCCTTGAAACCCACATGATTCAAGGGGAATGGAATGCCTGTGTCTTTAAGAAAACCAAGGATATTTCCGGTGTGATTGGAGGCTAGCATGCAACAGTATTTTGTCAAAGGCAGTGCAGTCTCTCCTGTCACCATCGAGGACAAGGAAACCAGCAAGCATATGTTTCAGGTTATGCGCTTGAAAGAAGATGATGAGGTTACTTTGGTCTTTGATGATGGTATCAAGCGTTTGGCGCGTGTGCTGGATGTGGAAGCCCGTCAGTTTGAGTTGGTCCAAGAATTAACTGACAATGTGGAACTGCCCGTTCAAGTGACCATTGCATCTGGATTTCCCAAGGGGGACAAGCTGGAGTTTGTCACTCAAAAAGTAACCGAACTGGGTGCCAGTCAAATCTGGGCCTTTCCTGCCGATTGGTCGGTCGCCAAATGGGATGGCAAAAAATTGGGTAAAAAGGTTGAAAAACTAGAAAAAATTGCCCTTGGAGCAGCGGAGCAAAGTAAGCGTAATGTTGTTCCAAGTATCCAGCTTTTCGAGAAAAAATCAGACTTTCTAGCTCAACTGGACCAATTTGACTCTATCATAGTAGCCTATGAAGAATCAGCCAAAGAAGGTGAAGCCGCTGCGCTTCTGCAAGCAGTCTCTGGTCTTGAAAAAGGAGCCAAATTGCTCTTTATCTTTGGTCCAGAAGGTGGCCTGTCACCTGCAGAAATTGAGAGTTTTGAAGCTAAAGGAGCGGTATTGGCAGGACTTGGTCCTCGTATTTTGCGAGCAGAAACAGCACCACTTTATGCCCTATCAGCCCTTAGTGTTTTATTAGAATTAGAGAAATAAGAGGAAGAAAATGGAACAAAAACACCGTTCAGAATTTCCAGAAAAGGAACTTTGGGACTTAACAGCCCTATACCAAGACCGTGAGGATTTCTTGCGTGCAATCGAAAAGGCTCGCGAAGACATCAACCAATTTAGCCGTGATTACAAGGGTAATCTTCATACTTTTGAGGATTTTGAAAAGGCCTTTGCGGAATTGGAGCAAATCTACATTCAGATGAGCCATATTGGCAACTATGGTTTTATGCCTCAGACGACAGACTATAGCAATGACGAATTTGCCAATATTGCCCAAGCTGGGATGGAATTTGAAACAGACGCCAGCGTAGCTCTGACCTTCTTTGACGATGCCTTGGTGGAAGCTGATGAGGAAGTCTTGGACCGTTTGGGTGAATTACCTCATTTGACAGCGGCCATTCGTCAGGCCAAAATCAAAAAAGCCCACTATCTAGGGGCTGATGTGGAGAAGGCCTTGACCAATCTCGGTGAAGTTTTCTACAGTCCACAGGACATTTACACTAAGATGCGAGCTGGGGATTTTGAAATGGCTGACTTTGAAGCTCATGGCAAGACTTATAAAAACAGCTTTGTGACCTATGAAAATTTCTACCAAAATCATGAGGATGCTGAGGTTCGTGAGAAATCCTTCCGTTCCTTCTCAGAAGGTCTTCGTAAGCACCAAAATACGGCTGCAGCAGCCTATCTAGCCCAAGTCAAGTCTGAAAAACTACTGGCAGATATGAAAGGTTACGACTCAGTCTTTGATTATCTTCTGGCTGAGCAGGAAGTGGACCGTGCCATGTTTGACCGCCAGATTGACCTCATCATGAAGGATTTTGCGCCGGTTGCTCAGAGATACCTCAAGCATGTTGCCAAGGTGAATGGTCTTAAAAAGATGACCTTTGCAGACTGGAAATTGGATTTGGATAGTGCCCTCAATCCTCAAGTGACCATTGACGACGCTTATGATTTGGTCATGAAGTCGGTAGAACCTTTGGGGCCAGAATATTGTCAAGAAGTTGCTCGCTATCAAGAAGAGCGCTGGGTGGACTTTGCTGCCAATAGTGGCAAGGATTCCGGAGGTTATGCGGCGGATCCATATCGCGTGCACCCTTATGTCCTCATGAGCTGGACAGGCCGTTTGAGTGATGTCTATACCTTGATTCATGAAATCGGGCATTCTGGTCAATTTATCTTTTCTGACAACCACCAAAGCTATTTCAACGCCCACATGTCGACCTATTATGTTGAAGCACCGTCAACCTTCAATGAATTGCTTCTCAGTGATTACTTGGAGAACCAGTCTAATGACCCACGTCAAAAACGCTTCGCTCTGGCTCACCGCTTAACAGACACCTACTTCCATAACTTTATCACTCACCTTTTGGAAGCAGCCTTCCAGCGTAAAGTGTATACATTGATTGAAGAAGGAGAAACTTTCGGAGCAAGCAAGCTCAACAGCATTATGAAGGAAGTTTTGACGGATTTCTGGGGAGATGTCATTGAAATCGACGATGATGCAGCTTTGACTTGGATGCGTCAAGCTCACTACTACATGGGCTTGTATAGCTACACTTACTCAGCAGGACTAGTCATCTCGACAGCTGGTTACCTTCATCTTAAAAACTCAGAAACTGGAGCTGAAGACTGGCTCAATCTCCTCAAATCAGGTGGTAGCAAGACACCACTTGAGTCAGCCATGATTATCGGTGCTGATATTTCAACAGACAAACCACTCCGTGATACCATCCAATTCTTGTCTGACACAGTTGACCAGATTATCGCCTACAGTGCTGAGTTGGGGGAATAGTGGAATAGAAAGGTTGTTCTAGAATGATGTTTATGGGCTTGTTAAGCATCATTCTATTTGTCTTATCTATAGCTATTTTCAAAAACGCCGTTGAAGGTCGTGATGTTAAATTTGAACTTGCGGTAGAGTTGGTATTGATCCTTATTTACTTCATTTTTTATCAGATTGTATTTAATTGAGAGTTCAATATTAAATCATCTAAGAACAGCTTTTTGAACAGTTACCAGAAATATAGAGGTATTGACCATGTATCAAGAGTTACTTAGAAAAATAGCAGAAGAAAAACCAAGTTATCATGAGGAAGAAATCCAATGGTTGCTTGATCATTTGGGAGATTCTTCTCCAGAAATTCGCGATGACCTTGTTTTTACAAGCTTTGCTAGAGGGATTCAGGAAGAGCTATTTACACACGAACAATTTTATTTCATTGCTGAGGAAATTTTATCTGATGGAGGATTATATAAAGAGATTGATAAGGCAGGCTTGTCAACCCTTGAACGTTCTTTTAGGGCGCTTATTTATGCAAATCTCTTGTCTGCAGATGCCAACCAGCAATCGATTTTTTATCAGGGATTAAAAGCAGAAATTCGTAATGTCCTTTTAAATCAAGGTTTGCACTATCTTTCAAAAGAAAAGGATACAACGGGTTTTTCAAGTCAGTATGGTTGGGTTCATGCTTTTGCACATGGAGCCGATTTACTGACAGAGGTGGTTTGTCATCCAGACTTTCCTAAAAACAGAATTCATGAAGTATTTGAGATACTTGGTCAATTATTTAAAAGAATTCCCATTCGTTTTACAGATGATGAAGATTGGCGTTTAGCCAGAGTACTTTATGAACCGATTTTAAAAGGGAAGTTAGCGCAAGAACAAGTAGCTTCTTGGATAAAAACTGTTGACTTTCCGATAGAAGAAAGGGAAGATTTTTATAAATTTTCCAACTTTAGATCCTGTCTGTTGGAAGTCTATGTCCAACTTGACCAGAGAAATAGTTTACAAGATGACTTGAAAGAAGCTATCCAGTCTTTTCAATACTAGGACTTAGATAATAGTTCTATGATTTTCAAGAAAATTTCCAAACAATTTTCTTGAAACCCTTTCCCTCTTTTGATAGACTAGTATCTAGTTTTTGAAAAAAGGAGAAAGAGAATGAAAAAATTTGTCGCTGAGTTAATCGGTACGTTCATGCTTGTGTTCGTTGGGACAGGGGCTGTTGTTTTTGGAAATGGTCTTGATGGCCTTGGTCACCTTGGAATCGCCTTTGCCTTTGGTTTGGCAATCGTGGTGGCAGCCTACTCAATCGGAACTGTTTCAGGTGCTCACTTGAACCCGGCTGTTTCGATTGCTATGTTTGTTAACAAACGTTTGTCATCTTCAGAACTTGTAAACTACATCCTTGGTCAGGTTGTTGGAGCTTTCATCGCTTCTGGCGCAGTCTTCTTCCTCTTGGGTAATTCAGGTATGTCAACTGCTAGCCTTGGTGAAAATGCCTTGGCAAACGGTGTCACTGTCTTTGGTGGTTTCTTGTTTGAAATCATCGCAACTTTCTTGTTTGTCTTGGTTATCATGACTGTGACTTCAGAAAGTAAGGGCAATGGCGCGATTGCTGGTTTGGTAATCGGTTTGTCATTGATGGCGATGATTCTTGTCGGATTGAAGATTACTGGACTTTCAGTAAACCCAGCTCGTAGCTTGGCACCAGCTGTCTTGGTAGGCGGCGCAGCCCTTCAACAAGTTTGGATTTTCATCCTTGCACCAATCGCTGGTGGAGTTCTTGCAGCCCTTGTTGCGAAAAACTTCCTTGGAACAGAAGAATAATTGAAACTCAAAAAGCCTTGCTCCTCATCTTGAGGAACAGGGCTTTTTCGTATGAGTTTAGCGGTTGTCAATTTTCTCTGGATAAAGGTCGTGTTGGAAGAGGCGTTGTTCTGCCAAGCCTTCAAACTTAGTTCCAGGTTTACCGTAGTTGTAGTAGGGGTCGATTGAAATGCCACCGCGCGGAGTGAATTTTCCCCAGACTTCTAAATAGCGAGGGTCTAGCAAGTTGACCAAGTCTTTCCCGATGGTGTTGATACAGTTTTCGTGGAAATCTCCGTGGTTTCGGTAACTAAAGAGGTAGAGTTTGAGGGATTTTGACTCAACACAGAGCTTGTCAGGGATGTAGGAAATATAGATAGTCGCAAAGTCTGGCTGAGCGGTAATAGGGCAAAGCGAGGTAAATTCAGGACAGTTAAATTTGATAAAATAGTCATTTTCCACATGACGATTGTCAAAAGATTCGAGGACATCTGGTTGATAGTCAAAGATATAGTTGGTTTCTTTGTTGCCGAGGAGGCTTAGGTTTTTCATTTCTTCTTGTTGTGACATGATTTTTTCTTTCTAATCTTAAACACCACGTTGGTTATCGTAGAGGAGGGTATGGAGTTGAGGAAGGACGCGGACATTGCCCCAGCTATCGTCAGTAGCGACGCGTTCCCAGAGTTCTTTGAGACGGTTCAGTTGATCTTGGATAATATTGCCTGTGGCCTTGGGCTCAGGATTTCCAGCCGATAAGAAGAGGACATCTGGTTGGTAGCGTTCTTGTATTCCTTTAGCAAAGGCTAAATCTGCATCATCAAAGACAGGGATTTTAAAGGTGACCTTGTCTGGATCCAGTTGGGAAACGATAAAGTCCAAGGTCTCAAAGTTGACTTCCATCTTGGATGAAGGAGGTTTGGGACTCAGGGTGACTTGGTCGATGTCTTTTAACCAATTTTGCCAGCGAGAACCTTGAGTCTCGACAGCAAGGGTGACACCGCGTTCCTTGAGCTTAGTGACCAATTCGGCCATATTGGCTGCTAGGATAGCAGGATTTCCCCCAGACAGGGTGACATAGTCGTAGTTCCCCAATTTATCCAACTCAGCAATGACCTCGTCAGCTGTCATACGAGTTGGCTTTTCAGAGCCATCCCAAGTAAAGGCAGAATCGCACCAGTCGCAGTGGTAGTCGCAACCAGCAGTGCGGACAAACATGGTTTTCTGCCCGATAGCACGGCCTTCACCTTGAAAGGTTGGGCCAAAAATTTCCAGAACTGGTAGTTTGAGGACACGTTCCCTAGTCATCTAACCACTCCCGTCTAAACTCTGCAAAGGCAGTCGGAGTCTCATAGAGGCGAACGTATTCCAAACGGAGACCGCGCTCGTCTGGCAACTCTTGACTCATGGTTTGGAAAATCCAGTAAACCATATTTTCAGCAGTCGTGTTCATATAGGGAAGAGTTTCATTGAGATAGCGATGGTCCAGGTGGGGCTCTAAGTAGTTCTTGTAGATCGCTTTGATGTCTCCGAAATCGTAGGTCATGCCACGTTCATCTAAAAATCCACTGACAGCAATCTGCAGATGATAGGTGTGGCCGTGCAGGGACTTGCATTTTCCCTCATAGTGAAAGAGGTGATGGGCAGCATCGAAGGTAAATTCTTTTGATACCAAGGTTCTGTGTGGATTGTAGACAAGAGACTCCCCAGTTTCTCGTTTGATTTCTTTGGGTGCAAAAAACATTAGGCTTCTCCTTTCTGTGAGAGATAAACATCTAAACCATGTTGACGTAGGTGGCAGGCTGGACAATCTCCACAGCCACTTCCGATAATCCCGTTGTAGCAGGTTAAGGTCTTTTCACGAACATAGTCAAAGGCACCGAGTTGGTCGGCTAATTCCCAAGTTTCAGCCTTGTCTAGCCACATGAGAGGTGTTTGGATAACGAAGTCGTAATCCATGGCAAGGTTGAGGGTAACATTAAGGGATTTGACAAAGACATCTCGACAATCGGGGTAGCCTGAGAAGTCTGTCTCGCAGACACCTGTCACGATATCTTTAATACCTCGTTGCTTAGCAAGGACTGCCGCAAAGGACAGAAAGAGGTGGTTGCGACCGTCAACGAAGGTATTGGGAACCTCTCCCTCTTTTTGCTCGATTTCCATATCAGAGGTCAGGGCATTTTCAGTGATTTGCCCCAGCAGAGACATATCTAGGATATGATGACGAATCCCCTGTTCCTTGGCGATTTCTCTAGCAACTTGAATTTCGAGGTGATGGCGTTGGCCGTAGGCAAAGGTAACGGCTTCGACCGTTTCATAGTGTTCTTTAGCCCAAAAGAGGCAGGTTGTAGAATCTTGACCGCCACTAAAGACGACCAAGGCTGATTGACGTTTCATAGTACTCCTTCCAAAATGGGAAATGTTTAGAGCACGCAAAAAGCTCCCATGAGGGAGCTAAAAAATACCAAATCGAGGTTTTTTTTAGCGATGGCGTGTCCCAAACATCGTGATATTCTACCTATAGTCTAGCATATTTTTTGAAAAATGGCAAAGGGCAAGAAAAAAGAGACCAAAGCAAGTACTTGGTCTCTCGTGTGATTAGCTCAATTCAGTAACGATGGCCTTGATTTGTTCTGCTGTGTGAACACCAGCAACTTGTTTGACAACTTGGCCGTCTTTTTTGAAGAGAAGAGTTGGGATAGACATGATTCCAAAAGCACGAGCTGTGTTTGGATTTTCATCAACGTCCATTTTAACGATTTTCAAAACATCTTCTGAAAGTTCTTCAGACAATTTGTCCAAGATTGGACCTTGCATACGACATGGACCACACCAAGTTGCCCAGAAGTCTACTAAGACCAAACCGTCTTTTGTTTCTTGTTCGAATGTTGCATCTGTAATTGCTTTTGCCATTGTATTTCTCCTTTTTTAGTTATATTGGCTTAAATCTTGTTTCATGAGATAGAAGAAGACATCTCCATAAGTCCCATGATAGTCCAAATCATGACCGTTGTAAGTTAATTTTTGGGCAGGGTAGTAGTCTGCGACGCCGATAAGACAAGCTTGTTGTGAACGATCAAAGTCTTCATAAGAATCGAAGGTTACAGTTCTTTCGTTCTTGCTGGCATCTAGATAGGTAATTTCAATCATGTTTAAAACTCCTTTGTTTAATGATGACTTTATTTTACTCCTTGTAAAAGAGAATGTCAAGAAAAATGATTGCGCACGCAACTTTTTTCTAAAATCATCTTAAATCAAGAAATCTAAACCAGTTTCTAAGCTTTCTTCGACAGCCTTTTGTAGAGAGGCCAGTGTATTTTGTCCATCACTTGTCAGGCAGATAAAGCTAGAGCGTCTATCTTGATCACAACACCTGCGACTAAGTAGACCGCAATTTTTGGCTTCCAAGCGAGCCACCATCCGAGAAACAGCGCTCGGGCTCAGATGAAGTTTATCTGGCAGGTCAATCTGGCGTAAAGATTTTTCTTGAGCCAAGTCCAGATAGTAGAGGAGGTAGAATTCTTTCAAGGTCAGACTTTGCTCGCTCTGCTGGGCAATAGTCTCTTCCAAGAGACTTTCGATTTCTTTCTGACGCCGATTGAAGTCAAACCATTTTTCCAAATAGGTCATAGTATCTCCTTTCTTTTTAGAGTTATAACATAGAAGAATGTCCATTAACGGACATTCTCTGCATCACAAGATGATTGCGCATGCAATAATTATACTACTTTTAAATCAAGCTGGCAAGAAAGACGCAGGCATCTTTTATCCTAAATCATGCTTGTTTTCACAAGTCAAGAATTGTTTGTATCCCCTTTCCTCTCTAATTTTTAATGACTCTTGTGCATTTCCTTGAAATTTTCTGAAAAAAGAGTAAACTGGTATGCAAGAAGTCTATTTCGTGGAGTTTAGGATGAAATTATATGTTCAATTAATGATTCTCTTTGTGATTTCTCTAATCGGAGAGGGAATTTCCAGTTTCTTTCATTTGCCCATACCCGGCAGTATTATCGGTTTGATTATTCTTTTTCTAGCCCTGCAATTTAAGTGGTTGAGAACCAGGCATGTCAACATGGTGGGGAATTTCTTGCTGGCCAATATGACCATTCTCTTTTTGCCGCCAGCAGTGGGAATCATGGAGAAGTTTGATGTGATTGCTCCCTATCTTTTGCCAATTGTTTTGATTGTCTTTTTTGCAGCAGTCATCAATATTATCCTCATAGCCTTGGTAGTTCAGTTCATCAAGAGACGGTTTGAGGGAGATTATGAGAAAGGAGATGCCAAATGAGTGAATTTGTTTCCAATCCCCTATTTGGGCTTGCCCTGTCTATCCTAGCTTATCTAGTGGGAATGCTGATTTACAGACGTTTTCCCCATCCTTTGACAACGCCCTTGCTTTTGTCAGCTGTTTTCATTATCATTTTTCTAAAGCTGACGGGGATTTCTTACCAAGATTACTACCAAGGTGGTGTCTATCTGAACAACTTGATTGTCCCATCGACCGTGGCTCTAGGGATTCCGCTTTATAAGAGTTTCCACTTGATGAAGCACCATGCTCGCAGTATTCTCTTTGGTAGTCTGCTAGCGGTAGTGGTCAATACCTCTTTCACAGCCCTTGTAGCTAAGATTTTTGGCATGGACTTTTTCCTAGCCATTTCTCTCTTTCCTAAGTCAGTGACAACCGCCATGGCAGTTGGAATCACAGAAAAATTGCAAGGTCTGACGACCGTGACCTTGGTGGTTGTAGTGGCGACTGGGATTTTAACCAGTGTTATCGGACCAACCCTTTTGAAGTGGTTGAAAATTGACGACCCAGTAGCTGTTGGTCTTTCCCTTGGAGGAACAGGTCATGCTGTCGGAACGGGAACAGCCTTTCGATATGGCTCTGTAGCAGGAGCTATGGGTGGTTTGGCTATCGGTGTTACCGGTATTCTCTATGTTTTTGTTAGCCCTATCGTAGCCAGTTTGATATTGAGTTAAAAAGCAAGGAATTCGAGTTCCTTGCTTTTTAAAATCGTATGTTATAGGCTTTTACTTTTCTTTGCTTAAGTGAATGACTTGGTCATAGTGTTTTAAGTCTTCTTCCGTGTAGTGGTGAATGACTTCAATGACTGTTTGAGGTAGGGAGAAGAGTAAGTCGCTAATTTTTCTGCTATTTTCCGAGTCAAGATTGGCCTTAATTTCATCTGCTAAGATGAGTTGACTATCGTGATAGAGGGCACGAGCAATTTCTAGGCGTTGTTTCTCGCCACCAGACAGACTATCATTGCTGAGCGTTCGATTTTTCAAATGTTCTAATCCTGTTTTTTTGAGGATATGATTTAAAGTCTCTGGATTTTTATCCAGTCCCAGAAGGATATTGTCTTCCAGAGATAGCGTATCAAAGTAATGGCTATCTTGGAGGATATAGGAACTAAAGCTTGGGATTTCTTTACGTGACAGGTTTTGACCAGCAAAGCTAATCTGTCCACTTGTCGGTATCTCTTCTCCATGAATGATATTGAGTAGTGTCGTCTTACCAGAGCCACTTTCCCCGATAATGGCGATTTTTTCTCCTTGCTTGATGTGCATGGAAATCGGAGACAGGAGGCTATTTCCCTCTTTTTCTAGGGAGATGCTGTCAAGTTGGATAGGGAAAATATTTTCTATGTTTCTAGGCGAGATGGAGTCAGACTGGCTCAAAAGTTTTTGGTATTTGTTGAGAAGAGTTCGAGTCGCTTTTCGGGTGTTGGTAAAGTAAGCCAACTCTTGGAATTGATAGCCGATATTATGGGAAACAAGATAGATAGCCACAAAACTCGCCGCATCTAAATAATTATAGTAGGTCATAAAGCCACCGATGACGATAGGGGTGACGGAACAAAAGGCATCGATGCTATTGATCAAGAGACTGTTTAAAGTTCGTTGCTTTTCATAGTTAATTTCGGCATCTAGACTGGTTTGTAATTGCTTTTGGTAGCGAGCAAAAAAGTAGTCTTGCCCCTGATAATGGCGAATTTGTTGGCTACCACCAATAAAATTTATCAAGCTTGCTAAGTAGCTCTGGTTAACAGTGGACCGCTTTTCAGAAAGTGAATCCAAACGTTTTGATCCGATAGCACTGCAGAGTACAGGAAAGGAGTAGAAGAGGATGAAAATCAAGCCCAAGTAAAAATTGGTCCATAGGGCATAGAGAATGGACACAGTTGTGAAGCCAAGAGAAGAAATGATGATGACCGTTGGCTCAATATAGCTTTCTTCTAGTTGCTTGACGTCGTTTTCTAGGTCGGACAAAATATCCTTTTCATCAATTTCATAACTGTTTAAAAATCGTTTGAAAATAGCACTCTTGATTCCATATTTGAAATCAGTAATCAAACGGGCATAGTAATAACGTTTCCCAGCCAAGCCTAGTAAGAGGATGAGATTACCAAGGATTCCTAAAATCAAAATTTTCCAAAGAAGTCCTAGTTCTTGATTGGTAAAACTAGCAACAATATTTTGCACAAGGGATGGCGTGATAATTGCTTCCAGCCAAGTAATGGCAATAGAAAAGAAGTAAAGTACGAGGTGTTTCTTAGTAACAAATCTTCTCAGCATAAAGAGTTGCCCTCCTTATCGATATATATGTAATCAGTTTTAAAGTTATTATACTCCTTTATCTCAAATACTTCATATAAAAATGTAAATTTTATGTAGATATACAATTAAATGACAATGTCAAAATGTAACAGATTAAATAAAAAGCGAACAAAACAGAATTCATTGTTTCGATTCGCTTTTTGTATTATTATCTAGATTTTTTGTAGCTCTGATAACATTTAGTCTGAGCAGGTACACTAATAGTTGATGGAAAAAAATGTGTACTTTAGATTATTTCCAAGCGCCACTGGCATCTACATAGTAACCATCAGGTGTGTAGGTATTGTGAAGCATCTTACCTGATGAAGCAAGGTAATACCAAGATCCGCTATCTTTTACCCAGCCTGTTGCCATAGAACCTGAGTTGTTTAGATAATACCAAGATCCACTATCTTTGATCCAACCTGTCGCCATAGAACCTGAGTCTTTTAGGTAATACCAAGAGTGATTATCATATAGCCAGTCACTAGCAATCATAGCTCCTGATGATTTAAAGGCATACCAGTTGCCACCTTGATAGAGCCAAGTTTGATTGAACATGACTCCGTTATCATTCATAAAGTACCAAGTTCCCTTGTCCTTAACCCAAGCATTTTGAACTAATTGTCCTTGTTTTTGATAGTACCACTTTTCACTGTAATTCTTTTTTAGCCAACTTTCTGCTTTTACAATCGGATAAAGTATTTTGAAGGCTCCTGCCCCTCTGTAGGAATGACTGATAACTCCTGGTTTTTGAAGTTTCAATTCTACATAGTCGTCTGCCCAAGCAAATACTTTTTGACCATTGACAGTCTCTGGTAAGGTAGCAGTGTAGGTCTTGGTTTGATAGTCCCATTTTGCATCAAGGTAGGTGTGTTGATCATTTGATTCGTCAATACGGAAGTAACCACTCTTTCCACCGTCATTATATACATCATCTACTACTTTAGTGGACCAGGTCTTTACCTCATTTCCGCTCTTGGCTTCTACCTTGATATCCCCTCTATAGCCATAAGGAACGTAGAAATTCAGGTAACGCCCCTCTACACCCATCATAGACTTGTCCTTTTCTTGACCTAGGAAATTGATAGTTTGATCTTGACCATTGAGACTAACCGTCCACTCGATTTTCTCGGTTTGTGGCAAATCCAATACTTTGATATCTACTTCATTGCCATTGTCAAATTGAAGAATTTTGCCATCTTGATACTTAATACCACCCTTGACAACCCATTCTTCTTTCAATTCGAAGGCCTTTCCTGAATGAGGGAAAGCTAGTAAAGCTAAACCTGCTAGAGATAAACCAAATAATGTGATTTTTTTTGATACTTTCATTTTCTTAACCCCTTATTTTTGAAATAAAACAAATTGACTGTTTTCTGGATAAACTTCAATATGTTGTTTATGATTTTGTTTTAAGACTTGTTCACGTGAGTAAGAATACAATTCGTTTAACGTGATTCTATTGTTATAATTTTGATCAGCAATTAAAGAACCTTGAGATTGCTGTACAGGGTTCCATCCTGAACCTAAAGACCAATATTTAGTTGCCAAACTTAAAGCTCCGCCGCTAGAGTATTCTGACGAACTTGATGAGCAGAGTACTAAAAATTTAGAGTCAATCATCTCACCTGCTTTTTCGTTACCATTTGTATTAGTAAATCCTAAAATAAATTCATCCATATCAAATTTTTCGGTAATAGATTCTTCATTAGATTTGATTGAATTATCTTTAGAAATAATTGTCCCAGCGTGACAACAATCCAGCATAACCACAAACTTACCTTTGTATTGTTTCAGTATAGATGCCAATTCCCAGCCTGAAAAGGATGTTTTATCGCTACCAATGGCTATTGTCCCATCTTCTCCACCATGACAAGTAAGGTATCTAGATTTCTTGCATCTCTGATAACATTTAGTCTGGGCAGGTACACTAATAGTTGATGGAAAAAAATGTGTACTTTAGATTATTTCCAAGCGCCACTGGCATCTACATAGTAACCATCAGGTGTGTAGGTATTGTGAAGCATCTTACCTGATGAAGCAAGGTAATACCAAGAGCCGCTATCTTTCACCCAGCCTGTTGCCATAGAACCTGAGTTGTTTAGATAATACCAAGAGCCGCTATCTTTCACCCAGCCTGTTGCCATAGAACCTGAGTTGTTTAGATAATACCAAGATCCACTATCTTTGATCCAACCTGTCGCCATAGAACCTGAGTCTTTTAGGTAATACCAAGAGTGATTATCATATAGCCAATCACTAGCAATCATAGCTCCTGATGATTTAAAGGCATACCAGTTGCCACCTTGATAGAGCCAAGTTTGATTGAACATGACTCCTTTATCGTTCATAAAGTACCAAGTTCCCTTATCCTTAACCCAAGCATTTTGAACTAATTGTCCTTGTTTTTGATAGTACCACTTTTCACTGTAATTATTTTTTAGCCAGCTTTCTGCTTTTACAATCGGATAAAGTATTTTGAAGGCTCCTCCCCCCCTGTAGGAATGACTGATAACTCCTGGTTTTTGAAGTTTCAATTCTACATGGTCGTCTTCCCAAGCATAGACTTTTTGACCATTGACAGTCTCTGGTAAGGTAGCAGTGTAGGTCTTGGTTTGATAGTCCCATTTTGCATCAAGGTAGGTGTATTGATCATTTGATTCGTCAATACGGAAGTAACTACTCTTTCCACCGTCATTATATACATCATCTACTACTTTAGTGGACCAGGTCTTTACTTCATTTCCGCTTTTGGCTTCTACCTTGATATCTCCTCTATAGCCATAAGGTACATAGAAATTCAGATAACGCCCCTCTGTACCGACCATAGACTTGTCCTTTTCTTGACCTAGGAAATTGACTGTCTGATCTTGACCATTGAGACTAACCGTCCACTCAATTTTCTCAGTTTTTGGCAAATCCAAGACTTTGATATCGACTTCATGGCCATTATTAAATCGAAGAATTTTGCCATCTTGATACTTAACACCACCCTTAATAACCCACTCTTCTTCAAGCTCGAAGGCTTTTCCTGAATGAGGGAAAGCCAGTAAAGCTAAACCTGCTAGAGACAAACCAAATAGTGTGATTTTTTTTGATACTTTCATTTTCTTAACTCCTTATTTTTGGAATAAAACAAATTGACTGTTTTTAGGATAAACTGATACATGTTGCTCTTCGTGAATTTGTGATGCAGCTTCAAGGACTAGAGGATAAGAGTATTGGTACAGTTCCCCTAAAGTGATTTTTCCGTTAGTATTGGTGTCTGCCATAGGCGAAATCATTCTATTTTGAAGTGAATCCCAACCTGTACCCATTGCCCAGTATCTGGTGGCAAGACTACCTACTCCGACTACACTATACGATTCTTCACCTTTCCAAGAGGCACATAGTACGAGGAATTTAGAATCAAGCATTT
This sequence comes from Streptococcus sp. 27098_8_76, assembly GCF_041432315.1. GTDB lineage: Bacteria > Bacillota > Bacilli > Lactobacillales > Streptococcaceae > Streptococcus. Next base: position 94,519 of record NZ_JAPVZI010000002.1, read on the forward strand.
CACCATTCTTGCTTGCTACATCTCCTGTTGAAAATCCTGCCAAAAATGCTTGTTCATCAAATCTTTCTTCAGACTTAGAGGCAACCTTTTTGTTTGGCTTACCTACATCTATAATTGTTCCTGAATAGCAACAATCCAGCATAACCACAAACTTACCTTTGTATTGTTTCAGTATAGATGCCAATTCCCAACCTGAAAATGTCTGACCATCGCTACCAATGGCTATCGTCCCATCTTCTCCACCATGACAAGTAAGGTAAAGATAGTTCACATCGCTTTCGCTAGAAGATTTGAAAAGTTCTTGCATTTTTGCAATAATCTCGGACTTAGTTTTATCTGGGAAACGAACAACTTTACTAAAGTTTTGGTTGCTAAAAACCTTTTCCATAGTATTAACGTCTTCGATAGGTACAGCGGTTGTTGATGTTTCACCAAGAACTAAAGCACGGCGATTAATCGTTTGTCTTGCTCCACTACTAGCAAAGAAATAAGTATCATCTCCAATATTGTGCCAACCTGTCTGCATAGCACCGCTATCAGCTAAATAATATTGTTTTCCTTCGATAGTCTGTAGGCCAGTTTGCATGACACCGCTAGTATTTAAATAGTACCAACTACCAGAAATCAAACACCATCCTGTTTTCATAGCACCACTATCATCTAGATAATACCAATTTCCATACTCATTGAACCAACCTGTTTTCATCCAACCTTCACTATCAAAATAGTACCAGGTTTCATTAATCTTTTCCCACCCGTTTTTAGTGTAAGAACCGTCAGAATGTTTATACCACCAACGGCCATTCGATTGAATCCAACTGCCATTAGAGTGGCTATAAGCCTTGGGAGAAATAGATTCTTGAGCAGAAACTGGACTATTTACTGGTAGTGTTGTCACTAGGCTCAGTAAAGCAACTGATGACAATAAAATTTTTTTCATAATCATATTGTCCTTTCTGTTTTATTTTTGTATAATCATAATCATATCACAAATAAAAAAAACAGGTTTAATTTTTTGCAGAAATGGAAGAGGAATACTATGGAAAATTTTGGAGCAGTTTTAAAGGATATCCGTATTTCAAAAAATTTTCGTCTTAAAGATTTGGCTTGTGATAAGATTAGTGAGTCAACTATTTCTCGTTTCGAAAATGGGATTACAAAATTATCTATTGATCATTTTTACATGTTGTTAAATCGCCTGGGGATCTCATTTTCGGAATTTGAAGAATTAGTTCATTGCTATTATTCTAAAAAAGAATGTTTTTTTGAAGAACTAGAACATGCTGTAAATTCTTCAGATATCATTTTGTTACAAGAACTAATAAAGAAAATAGAGCTAAAACAAAAGCAGGAAAAAAGTTTATGCAATTGTCACATAAAATCGATTGCTGAACAACAGATTAATCGCCTTGCAAATCTTCCTTATAATGCCTCTAAATGTAATGAGCTAATCAAGTATCTGCTTTCTGTAGATAATTGGATGGAGTATGAACTGAAAATTTTCTATAATTCGGTGTTTTTTATGAACACTAAGACCATAAGCTTATTATATAGAGTGGTAATTAAGAAAACACGACATTTTTTAAAAACAGATATGGGAACACATAGAGTAATTCCTTTATATTTATTTAATTTAGAATTATTATTAAAAAATAATTTGTTAGATAGCGCTCAATTTTTTATAGATGATTTAGAAAATTTACTGACTAGACAAGGATATTATTTTGAAAAGACTTATTTACTTTTTTTAAAAGGTATTTATCTCATAAAAACGAATCAAGTAGAGTTAGGTAAAAAAGAATGTTCCAAAGCTATGAAAATATGTAAGGAATATAATGATAGTGTCACAATAGAGAAATTAAATAAGACCTTTAAATCAGATTTAAAAGGATTTGTTTTTTAAATAAAGTTAGACAGAAAATGAGATAAAAGAAAAAGGATAGCCTCTCTGCGATGAGATGTTATCCTTTTTGATTTTAAAATTATTGCAAATTAACCTTGTTTCTCAAGATATAGTAGGTTCCGAGATAAAAGATAGCTATGAATATGAGTTCTTCAACAATACTTATACTTGCTCCCATATAGAAATGGTCATTAAGTCCTACAAGTGAATTGACATAGAAATTAGAACTAAGATTGAAGAAAAGTTCAATAAATCCAATGACGATTTGGATACCAATGTAGGCTGCAACAGCGAGTGCTGTACGGTATTCATTGAACAGTTGTCCAATGGAAATGGCCAAGTAGATGCAGAGGATTCCAGAAATGGTATTTAGTAGGAAGGATAACCCCACAAGAGAGAGTTGAGGAAGGTATGTTCTTACAAGTGGGAACCAGTCATAATGTGACATCCAATCTGGAACCGTTATAGTCACAATAAGAAAAGCACTTAGAGCCAGTACAGCTGAGCTAAGTATAGACCAGATGAAGGCTCCGACTAATTTAGCTGTGATGATATAGTGCTCAGAAACTGGCAAGGTCAAAGTCAGATAGCCTTGGCGGTCATAGACACTACCTTTGAAGCGTTTGATAATCAAGAAAAGAGTTGAAATCCCCAGTGTAATTATCAAGCCGCCAAAGACGAGAGCCAGAAAGATAAATAGGAAAGGTTGGCTATCTTTGAAAGATATATAAGAATAGTAGTGTCCTTGCATTCCCAGGGGAACGGAAAGGACTAGAACAGCAGCGTAGAGGGCTAAATACCACTTGTTAACATTTTTAAATTCGTAGCGAATTAAATTCCAAAACATAAATAATCTCCTTTGCTTAAGCCTTAAATTCCTGACGGAAGAGTTGGTCAATGGATTCACCCGACTCATAGCGAATATCGTCTACATTGCCTTGACGAACGACTTTTCCGTCTTTGAGGAAGACAATTTCATCCAAGATTGGCTCGATATCTGAAATCAAGTGGGTAGAAATCAAAACGGTAGAAGTTGGTGAGTAGTTGTTGATAATGGTATTGAGGATATAATCACGGGCTGCTGGATCCACCCCACCAATGGGTTCGTCCAGAACATAGAGGCGAGCATCACGGCTCATAACCAAAATCAGTTGTACCTTTTCCTTGTTTCCTTTTGATAGTTTCTTGAGACGACTATTTTCATCAATGCCTAGGTCTGCAAGCAGATGATGGGCGCGTTCAAGATTGAAATCTTTATAGAAGGTCTTGAAGTAGGTTAGAGCTTCTTTGACCTTCATTTGCTCATTGAGATAGGTCGTATCCGGCAAATAAGCTACGATGGCCTTGGTTGCTGGGCTTGGATCCATGTCGTTGATCAGGACACGTCCTTGATCTGGTTGCAAGAGGCCATTGATTAGTTTAATCAGGGTTGTTTTTCCTGAGCCGTTTGGCCCAAGGAGACCAACAATTTTTCCAGCTGGAATGTCAAGAGAAACATTTTCAAGGGCTGGTGTTGATCCATAAGATTTGGATACATTTTCAAATGCTAGTAATGACATAGGCTTAAACTCCTTTAATATAATCGCCGACTACGCCTGGTAGTTCTTCTTTTTCATAGCCAAAATGGGTCATGGAGGAAACGAAGTGTTCCAATTCTTCTTCCGATAATTGTTTGCGCGATTGGGCGATCAGCTCCTTATCCTCAGTCACAAATCGTCCAGTTGTTCGCTTGCTGTAGACAAATCCTTCTCGTTCAAGGTCTGACAAGGCTCTTTGGATGGTGTTTGGATTGACACCGGCCTCGCTAGCTAGCTCTCTCACGGTTGGAAGTTGTTGATTGGGTTCCAGTGTATGGGAAACAATCTGAAGCTTGATTTTCTCCATAATCTGTAAATAGATAGGTTTTTTGTTGTCAAATGTCCAGGACATCTTGGTCTCCTTTCTTCTATCCTTTTGTCTTAATTAAATAATACAACAAAACAAAAAACTTGTCAAGCAAAAAGAAGAATTGTTTTGGGAATCGTTTAAAAAATGGTATAATGAAAAGAAAACGACAAGGAGGGAAAGGATGCGTTGTCCAAAATGTGGGGCTACCAAGTCAAGTGTTATCGATAGTCGCCAAGCAGAAGAAGGGAACACCATTCGTAGAAGACGTGAGTGCGATGAATGCCAGCACCGTTTTACAACCTACGAACGGGTAGAAGAAAGAACCTTAGTGGTTGTTAAAAAAGATGGCACACGGGAACAATTCTCCAGAGATAAAATCTTTAATGGGATTATCCGCTCAGCCCAGAAACGTCCTGTGTCAAGTGATGAAATCAACATGGTAGTCAATCGTATCGAACAGAAACTCCGTGGTCGAAATGAAAATGAAATTCAAAGTGAGGACATTGGTTCACTCGTCATGGAGGAGTTGGCTGAGTTAGATGAGATTACCTATGTACGTTTTGCCAGTGTTTATCGTAGTTTTAAGGATGTCAGTGAGTTAGAGAGCTTGCTCCAACAAATCACCCAGTCCTCTAAAAAGAAAAAGGAAAGATAAATGAAGCCAATTGACCGTTTTTCTTATCTAAAGAATAATCGGGTGTCGCAAGATACCTCATCTCTGGTACAGTGCTACCTCCCGATTATCGGTCAGGAGGCACTGAGCCTTTATCTTTATACGATTAGTTTTTGGGATAATGGCAGAAAGGAATACCTCTTTTCAAGCATTCTCAACCATCTCAACTTTGGGATGGATAGACTGATAAAATCCCTGAAAATCCTATCTGCTTTTAATCTCTTGACCCTCTATCAAAAAGGGGATGTTTATCAGCTAGCCCTCCATGCTCCTCTCTCGAGTCAGGACTTCTTGGAACATCCTGTTTATCGTAGACTCTTGGAGAAAAAGATTGGCGATGTAGCTGTGGAGGATTTGAAAGTTGAGAGTGCTGAGGGAGAAGAAATACCTGTCTCACTCAATCAAGTATTTCCAGATTTGGCAGAACTAGGAAATCTAGAAGACTTTGGTCTCAAGAAGAAAGTGGCCAATGATTTTGATTTGGACCATTTTCGTCAGCTTATGGCTCGAGATGGGCTTCGTTTTGCGGATGAGCAGTCCGATGTCTTGAACCTGTTTGCCATTGCTGAGGATAAGAAGTGGACTTGGTTTGAGACCTATCAGTTGGCCAAGTCAACAGCTGTTTCCCAGGTTGTTTCAACCAAACGCATGCGGGAAAAAATTGCTCAAAAAACAGTTTCCTCTGACTTTAATCCTAAGGAAGCAACCATTATCAAAGAAGCCAAAAGTAAAACTGCCCTGCAGTTCTTGGCAGAAATCAAGCAAACACGCAAGGGAACCATTACCCAAACAGAAAGAGAACTCTTGCAACAGATGGCTGGCTTGGGCTTGCTGGACGAAGTCATCAATATCATTCTCTTGTTGACCTTTAATAAGGTAGATTCTGCAAACATCAATGAGAAATATGCCATGAAGGTAGCCAATGACTATGCCTATCAAAAGATTCATTCAGCAGAAGAGGCAGTCTTGCGCATCCGTGAGCGAGGACAAAAGAGTCAGGCTCAAAAAACCAGTAATCCCAGTCCTGCCAAGTCCAATGTACCCAAGTGGAGCAATCCAGATTATAAGAATGAAACCAGCGAGGAAACTCGTCTGGAACTAGAACGTAAGAAACAAGAACTATTAGCTCGATTAGAAAAAGGAGGAGATTAGATGGAAAGTGTCGGAGACGTACTCAAGCGTCAACCTAGCCGTTTTCACTATCAAGATTTGGTCCAGAAAATCATGAAGGACCCTGATGTTACGGCCTTTATCCAGCAAGAATCCCTCAGCCCAGAGGAATTAAATCGCAGTATCTCCAAGTTTAACCAATACATCACCGAGCGCGATAAATTTCTCCGTGGGGATATGGATTATATTGCCAAAGGCTACAAGCCGATTTTGGTTATGAATCATGGCTATGCGGACGTTTCTTATGAAGAAACTCCTGAACTAATCGCAGCGGAAAAAGAAGTGGCTATTAAAAACCGTCTTAAGTTAATCAATCTGCCAGCTAGTCTCAAGAAAGCTAGTTTGGCTCAAGTTGACTTGGACGATTTAGGGCGCTTGCCAGTTTTTGAAAAGCTATTAGCCTTCGTGGAGCAATATCCAGCTATTCGAAAAGGTCTTTACTTGTATGGAGACTTTGGTGTGGGTAAAAGTTTCATGGTGGCTGCCTTGGCTCATGATTTATCAGAAAAACGCGGTGTTTCATCCACTCTCCTCCACTATCCTAGCTTTGTCATTGATGCCAAAAATGCCATCAGTGATGGCAATGTCAAGACCTTGGTGGATGAGATTAAGCTGTCTGAAGTCCTGATCTTAGATGATATTGGTGCCGAGCAATCAACAGCTTGGGTGCGGGATGAAATCCTACAAGTCATTCTCCAATATCGGATGCAGGAAAATTTACCGACCTTTTTCACATCCAACTTCAACTTTGAAGATTTGGAGCAGCATTTTGCTAAAGGGAAACATGGAAATGACGAGACCTGGGAAGCCAGACGCGTCATGGAACGCATCCGTTATTTGGCTGAGGAGACTCGTTTAGAAGGAGTAAACCGTCGATGACAGAAACGATTAAACTGATGAAAGCTCATAAGTCTGTTCGAAGATTTAAGGAACAAGTCCTTCCTCAAGAAGACTTGACTGAAATCCTGACAGCAGCCCAAATGGCATCGTCTTGGAAGAATTTCCAATCCTACTCTGTGATTGTGGTACGAAGTCAAGAGAAGAAAGATGCCCTGTATGAATTGGTACCTCAAGAAGCCATTTGCCAGTCAGCTGTTTTTCTTCTTTTTGTCGGAGATTTGAACCGAGCAGAAAAGGGAGCACGACTTCATACCGATACTTTCCAACCACAAGGTGTGGAAGGGCTCTTGATTAGTTCGGTCGATGCAGCTCTTGCTGGTCAAAATGCCCTGCTGGCAGCTGAAAGTTTAGGCTATGGCGGTGTCATTATTGGCTTGGTGCGGTACAAGTCAGAAGAAGTGGCAGAGCTCTTTAACCTGCCTGACTATACTTATCCAGTTTTTGGGATGGCACTAGGTTTACCAAATGAAGAACATGAAGTCAAACCTCGCTTGCCATTGAATCATGTGGTTTTTGAGGAAGAATATCAGGAACAAACAGTTGATGTGATTGAGGCTTATGACCGTGTACAGGCGGACTATGCTGGGGCGCGTGCGATAACAAGCTGGAGTCAGCGCCTAGCAGAATAGTTTGGTCAAGCTGAACCAAGCTCAACTAGAAAAAATCTTGAACAGAAGAAGTTATTGTAGAAAGTGAGAAATTATGGCCCTACCAACTATTGCTATTGTAGGACGTCCCAATGTTGGGAAATCAACCCTATTTAATCGGATCGCTGGTGAGCGAATCTCCATTGTAGAGGATGTCGAAGGAGTGACACGTGACCGTATCTATGCAACGGGTGAGTGGCTCAATCGTTCTTTTAGCATGATTGATACAGGAGGAATCGATGATGTCGATGCTCCTTTCATGGAACAAATCAAGCACCAGGCAGAAATTGCCATGGAAGAAGCCGATGTTATCGTCTTTGTCGTGTCTGGTAAGGAGGGAATTACCGATGCGGACGAATACGTAGCCCGTAAGCTTTATAAGACCCACAAACCAGTTATACTCGCAGTTAACAAGGTGGATAACCCTGAAATGCGAAATGATATCTATGATTTCTATGCCCTCGGTTTGGGTGAACCACTGCCAATCTCATCTGTCCATGGTATCGGTACAGGGGATGTGCTAGATGCCATCGTAGAAAATCTTCCAAATGAATATGAGGAAGAAAACCCAGATGTCATTAAGTTTAGCTTGATTGGTCGTCCTAACGTCGGAAAATCAAGCTTGATTAATGCTATCTTGGGAGAAGACCGTGTCATTGCCAGTCCAGTTGCTGGAACAACACGTGACGCTATTGATACCCACTTTACAGATACAGATGGTCAAGAGTTTACCATGATTGATACGGCTGGTATGCGTAAGTCTGGTAAGGTTTATGAAAATACTGAGAAATACTCTGTTATGCGTGCCATGCGTGCTATTGACCGTTCAGATGTGGTCTTAATGGTCATCAATGCGGAAGAAGGCATCCGTGAATACGACAAGCGTATCGCAGGATTTGCCCATGAAGCCGGTAAAGGGATGATTATCGTGGTTAACAAGTGGGATACACTTGAAAAAGACAACCACACCATGAAAAACTGGGAAGAAGATATCCGTGAGCAGTTCCAATACTTGCCTTACGCACCGATTATCTTTGTATCAGCTTTGACCAAGCAACGTCTCCACAAACTTCCTGAGATGATCAAGCAAATCAGTGAAAGTCAAAACACACGTATCCCATCAGCTGTCTTGAACGATGTGATTATGGATGCTATTGCTATCAACCCAACACCGACAGACAAAGGAAAACGCCTCAAGATTTTTTATGCGACCCAAGTGGCAACCAAACCACCAACCTTTGTTATCTTTGTCAACGAAGAAGAACTCATGCACTTTTCTTACCTGCGTTTCTTGGAAAATCAAATCCGCAAGGCCTTTGTCTTTGAGGGGACTCCAATCCATCTCATCGCAAGAAAACGTAAATAAAAAAGTAGAATCTGGAATGACATTTCCAGATTTTTTTGATATAATAAGATAATAGAAAACGCTATCAAAAAGGAGGTGTCGATGAAACATTTGTTCAAATTGATAATCTTATTTCCCTGGTTTTACTTTTTCAGCTGGATTGAAAAGGATAATAGAGAAAGTAAATTTTTCCCAATTTTTTACTATTTTTACTGGTTTTACATCCCCCTCTATGCTCTTTTTAGCCTTGCTTGGACAGTTATTTCAGTTCTGTTTTTCAATATCGTCTTGAGAAATTTGACAGATATCAAGTTATGGGGCATTTGGTTTCTTTTTATTCTGCTAGCTATTGCTCTGAATAGGTTAACTTATTTCTGTTTCAAAAAAATGCTTAGACTAAGAAAAGAGTTAGGGAAGTCTAAAGGCGTGAATAAAGGAAGGTGTAGGAACTAAAAAATGACTGTATCTATGATTTGTTTATGGAGCTATAGATACAGTCGTTTTTATTTTAATCGTGAAACCTGAGAGAAGTGTTCGTCTTGTATAGTGGATTGAATATGGAATAATACAATACAACTTATAAAACATTGGTATAAAATGCTTTAGATCCCCTGATTGATTCGTTCACATTCTATTCCAATCTACTACAATAAAACGATAAGAATTATTATAAATTATAGGTTTGAAAAATCATTAATTTCTTTTTCGAGTATTTTAACTAATGACTCTTCTTTGGTTAGTCGTAATAAGGTTATTCCTTTATCAATCAAATCGGAGTTATGTTGTAGTATTCCCAAGCGTACTTGAGAAAATCCAAGAATATCGTATATTTTTAATTCTTCTGCTAATACCAAAAGTTGTAGGGTGATTGTTTCACATTCTTTGAATAAATGATGTTGAAAATATACAGTGGAGAGATTGGCTAAAAAAGATGATAAAAATACTTTTGTTTCTCGGAAGTATTTATATTTCTCGATGGTTTTCATAATTCTATCAATAAGAAGGGGAAGATTTTCAGAAGGAAAGAAAAAGAGAATGGTTCCAAGTAATTTCAAATCACTAATGTACCATGTATCCATAGGTTCAAGATAGTCCCAAATTTCTTCATACAAATCTTTCAAGACGTGGTTGTTTTTGAATCCTTTAGTTCGTAACTCTGTGACAATTTTTGTATGACGATAGATATTTTGAATAGGAACATCGTGATGTGTCTTAAGATATTTTTGACACTTCTCAGTGAGTTCAACCATTTTTCTAGTATCTTGAAAAGTAGACGGATTTTGGCTCTCTACAATAATATCTCGCCTTTCACTAGGATGGTATTCGTTGCATATATACTTGAATTCTGCTAAGCTCATATCAATTTGTTCAAGAAGAAATACCATGTTTTCAAAACTGGGAATAACTTTACCGTGTTCAATATTTGTTAGAGTTGTTCGATGTATGACTTGTCCACATACATCTTGTTGGGTCAATCCTTTTGACTTTCGAATTTCTTTAAAAATTTGTCCATAATCCCATCTCATATTGTTCCTCCTAGGTAAATGTGAATATTTTCTACATTTATAAAAAACGTAGAAAAAGGTGGTATTATTATATCAAAAAGGAGGGAAAAAGTCATGGGCTTTAAAAAATATTTGAAGAATTTACCGAAAAACTCTGGATTTATTATATCTTTGATTTGGAGTTGGATTCAACTTATCTGGTTTGAAACGTGGTTTTGGGGATAAAGAAATTAGAGTCCATACATAATTAAGTAAAGGAGGAATTTGTATGATATACCATCGTTTAGAATAAGTCTATATTTAAAATAGAAGTTATAAGGAATCTTCTTGAATAAAAAATGAAAGGAAACAGAAAAAATGAAAACTAAAAAATTATTGAAAATGGTTATTCCTGTTTTAATGATAAGTGCTGTTGGAACTACTTTCGTAGAAGCAAATCAGATAGGTGCTTTTAGTAATTTTGTTATTACTACCAGTTATAAGAGAACAGGTTATTTGACCAAAGAAAATGAAGGTGCGGAATATATCATGAACTTAAATCCTTGTAGAAATTTACATCCCATGACTGTTAAGCATCGTATAGTAAATTCTAATGGAGAAGCTCGTAGTGGAGAATCGTTAACAACCTGTGGTACTCGTTCAACTCATGGTAATTGGGCAACGGTTGGCTATGTTTATGCAGCAGATATGGCAAGACAAAATTGGTGGGATTTATCAGCTGCCATTTCAGGTAGTTGGTCACCAAATTAATTCGTAAAGTAGGTATAATTTATGAAGATTCCTCTCTTAACTTTGGCAAGGCATAAATTTGTTTATGTCTTGCTTACTTTGCTTTTTCTTGCTTTGGTTTATCGTGATGTTTTGATGACTTATTTCTTTTTTGATATTCATGCGCCCGATCTAGCTAAATTCGATGGACAAGCAATTAAAAATGACTTATTAAAATCAGCATTAGATTTTCGTATTCTCCAGTTCAATCTAGGTTTTTATCAATCATTTATTATTCCAATCATCATTGTTTTGCTAGGTTTTCAATATATTGAGCTGAAAAATAAAGTTTTACGATTGAGTATTGGAAGAGAAGTGAGTTATCAAGGGTTAAAAAGAAAGTTGACTTTACAAGTTGCAAGTATCCCTTGTGTGATATATTTAGTGACTGTGCTGATAATTGCAATTTTAACTTATTTCTTTGGGACTTTTTCTCCTCTTGAATGGAATTCTCTATTTTCTGATGGGAGTAGTTTACAAAGACTCCTAGATGGAGAGATAACAAGCTATTTGTTCTTTACTTCTGTCCTACTAATCGGTATTTTCATCAATGCAGTCTATTTTTTTAAAATAGTTGATTATTTAGGGAATGTGACTCGTTCGGCAATTGCCTATTTGATGTTTCTATGGCTTGGTTCTATGATGCTCTATAGTATCTTGCCATACTATATGGTTCCTATGACGAGTTTGATGCAAGCTAGCTATGGGGATGTAAGTTTGATGAGACTCTTTACTCCTTATATCCTTTATATTGTCCCCTATATGGTACTTAAAAAATATGAAGATAATGTTTAAGAACTTTAACAATATTTGGCTAAAGAGAAAGATCGTTTTACTACTTCGTATAGTTCTGATGATGATTTTGATTAACTATCTATTGTCAATAGCGGTTCAAAAGCAGGATGTTTTTCTCTTTTTCAAGAGGGAATTGATTTCAATCTTTTCCTATAATGACTATTCTGAAGCGAATTTAGAAATCCCCAAACTCTTGTTAAATCTTTCGCTTTTCATGGTAGGATGGCTCTCTGTCATTTTACTTGAAACTGATTTGGCAGACCATTACCATCACTTGATCCGCTATCAATCAACCTCCTTTTTCGATTATACAAGGAAACGATTGGTTGTCATCTCTAAATTTTTTATTCAAGATTTATTTGTCTGGTTCCTTGGTTTACTTCCTCTAGGAATTCATTTCAAAACAGTCGCACTTTTCTTTTTACTTGCTCAGTTAATGATCTTGTACTTACTACTGTCTTATCTGATAGCACTTATTAGTGCGGGCGCTGGTTTTTCCTTTTTTCTCTATTTTTTAGCATTTGTGGGACAAGAATGGATGATGGATCATATTGTAACAGTGTATTTAGTACTCTTAAGTTTATTAGTTATGTTGATTGTTAGTCGCTTGGAAGAGAAATTTAAGAAAGGATAAACGATGAGACTTGAAATTATAAATGGACAGAAAATTTATGGGAAAAGACCTATTTTAAATGAGTTGAATCTGGTCTTTCAATCAGGAAATATTTATGGTCTTAAAGGTGATAATGGATCTGGTAAGACAGTTCTTTTAAAGATACTTGCTGGTTATATTAAGCTTGATAAAGGAAAAGTTCTTCAAGATGGGGAAGTCTATGGGATAAAAAATCATTATATTCAGGATGCAGGGGTTTTAATTGAAAAAGTCGAGTTTTTATCTCATTTATCCCTTAGAGAAAATTTGGAATTGTTAAGGTGTTTTTCATCTAAAGTTACGGAAAAAAGAATTGCCGATTGGATCCAATATTATGATTTACAGGAATTTGAAGACGTTGAGTACCGTCATTTATCCTTAGGAACGAAACAAAAAATGGCCTTGATTCAAGCCTTTATTGCCGAACCATCTATACTCTTTCTCGATGAACCTATGAATGCTTTAGATGAGAAGAGTGTGAGGTTAACCAAACAGGTCATTTTATCTTACCTGAAAAAAGAAAATAGTCTGGTTATCCTGACGTCACACATATCGGAAGATATTTCAGATCTTTGTACAGATGTATTAGTTGTCGAAAACGGACATATACAATATATAAAGGATATACAATCCTAGGAGGTAGCTTATGGCACATCTAAAATCATTTATTACACGCTATTCTAAGGTCTATATTGGTTTAGTTCTGTTGATCTGGATTGCTTTCTTCTTTCTTCCTTGGGGCAGTCCGATTCTGGGGGGAAAGATTGACCTCTTCAGCATACAGAAAGTCTTGCTAGTTTTTGGTATTCTGTCTATTTTGATGGCCTTGCTGTCCAAGAAAGTCAGTCTCTTTGTTTTTGGATTGATCTGCTGTTTTTCTCTTTGGATAAATCTATTTATCCTATTTGCGATTTTGCCGATTTTTGTTGGCAATTAAATCATCATAAAAGTCAGAGAGGTTAGCTTGGAAACTAGCCTCTTTTTCCTTTTCAAAATGGGGATTCTTCCTTGAAAATAATCAGTAATTGTGCTAAAATTAAAAGAACATTCTAAAATATTCGGAATTTAAAGTAAGGAAAAACATGGCTAATATTTTAAAAACAATTATCGAAAATGATAAAGGAGAAATCCGTCGTCTGGAAAAGATGGCTGACAAGGTTTTCAAATACGAAGACCAAATGGCTGCTTTGACTGACGACCAACTAAAAGCAAAAACAGTTGAATTTAAAGAACGTTATCAAAATGGAGAATCACTGGATTCATTGCTTTATGAAGCATTTGCGGTTGTCCGTGAAGGTGCTAAACGTGTCCTAGGTCTATTCCCATATAAGGTTCAGGTCATGGGGGGAATCGTTCTTCACCATGGTGACGTGCCAGAGATGCGTACAGGGGAAGGGAAAACCTTGACTGCGACCATGCCCGTATACCTCAATGCCCTTTCAGGTAAAGGGGTTCACGTAGTTACGGTCAATGAATACCTGTCAGAACGTGACGCGACTGAAATGGGTGAATTGTACTCATGGCTTGGTTTGTCAGTAGGGATTAACTTGGCTGCCAAATCTCCAATGGAGAAAAAAGAAGCCTATGAGTGTGATATTACTTACTCAACCAACTCAGAAATCGGATTTGACTACCTTCGTGATAACATGGTCGTTCGTGCTGAAAATATGGTACAACGTCCGCTTAACTATGCCTTGGTCGATGAGGTTGACTCAATCTTGATTGACGAGGCCCGTACACCTTTGATCGTATCAGGTGCTAATGCAGTTGAAACCAGTCAGCTCTACCACATGGCAGACCACTATGTAAAATCTTTGGACAAAGACGACTACATCATCGATGTGCAATCTAAGACTATTGGTTTGTCTGATTCAGGGATTGACAAGGCTGAAAGCTACTTCAAACTTGAAAATCTCTATGACATCGAAAACGTAGCTCTGACTCACTTTATCGATAACGCCCTTCGTGCCAACTACATCATGCTTCTCGATATTGACTATGTGGTGAGCGAAGAGCAAGAAATCTTGATCGTTGACCAATTTACAGGTCGTACCATGGAAGGTCGTCGTTATTCTGATGGCTTGCACCAAGCTATTGAAGCCAAAGAAGGTGTGCCAATCCAGGATGAAACCAAGACATCTGCCTCAATCACCTACCAAAACCTTTTCCGTATGTACAAGAAATTGTCTGGTATGACAGGTACAGGTAAGACTGAGGAAGAAGAATTCCGTGAAATTTACAACATTCGTGTTATTCCAATCCCAACAAACCGTCCTGTTCAACGTATTGACCACTCAGACCTTCTTTATGCAAGTATCGAGGCTAAGTTTAAAGCGGTTGTCGAAGACGTTAAGGCTCGCTACCAAAAAGGTCAGCCTGTCTTGGTTGGTACAGTAGCGGTTGAAACAAGTGATTATATTTCTAAGAAATTAGTCGCAGCTGGCGTTCCTCACGAAGTCTTGAATGCCAAAAACCACTATAGAGAAGCCCAAATCATCATGAATGCTGGTCAACGTGGTGCCGTTACCATCGCAACCAACATGGCCGGTCGTGGTACCGACATCAAGCTTGGTGAAGGGGTTCGCGAATTGGGTGGACTTTGTGTGATTGGTACAGAACGCCACGAAAGCCGTCGTATCGATAACCAGCTTCGTGGACGTTCAGGCCGTCAAGGAGACCCAGGTGAGTCACAATTTTACCTATCTCTTGAAGATGACTTGATGAAACGTTTTGGTTCTGAACGCTTGAAGGGAATCTTTGAACGTCTCAACATGTCTGAAGAGGCCATTGAGTCTCGTATGTTGACGCGTCAGGTTGAAGCAGCTCAGAAACGTGTCGAAGGAAATAACTACGATACTCGTAAACAAGTCCTTCAATACGATGATGTCATGCGTGAACAACGTGAGATTATCTACGCTCAACGTTACGATGTCATCACTGCAGACCGTGACTTGGCACCTGAAATTCAGTCTATGATTAAACGCACGATTGAACGTGTCGTTGATGGTCATGCGCGTGCCAAACAAGATGAAAAACTAGAAGCGATTTTGAACTTTGCTAAGTACAACTTGCTTCCTGAAGATTCTATTACGATGGAAGACTTGTCAGGCTTGTCTGATAAGGCTATTAAGGAAGAACTCTTCCAACGTGCCTTGCAAGTTTACGATAGTCAGGTTTCAAAACTACGCGATGAAGAAGCAGTTAAAGAATTCCAAAAAGTCTTGATTCTACGAGTGGTAGATAACAAGTGGACAGATCATATCGATGCCCTTGATCAATTGCGTAATGCGGTTGGACTTCGTGGCTATGCTCAGAATAACCCTGTTGTTGAGTATCAGGCAGAAGGTTTCCGTATGTTTAATGACATGATTGGTTCGATTGAGTTTGATGTGACACGTTTGATGATGAAAGCACAAATTCATGAACAAGAAAGACCACAGGCAGAACGTCATATCAGTACAACAGCGACTCGTAATATTGCTGCTCACCAAGCAAGTATGCCAGAAGATTTGGATTTGAGCCAGATTGGACGCAACGAACTTTGCCCATGTGGTTCTGGTAAGAAGTTTAAAAACTGTCACGGTAAAAGACAATAAAATGAGATAGTTTAGAGGCGGATACCTTGTGAAAAGTAAATTTTTACTTGGTATCCGTTTGCTTTATAAGGAGATGAGTTATGGTATTTACAGCAAAAAGTCCTAAAATCAATATTGAAGAAGTTCGTGCCTTATCAAAATTAGAAGGTCGGGCTTTGGAGAGAAAATCACAGCGTGATCAAGAGCTAGAAGCCATTATACGTGGAGAAGACCAACGGATTCTCTTGGTAATCGGGCCATGCTCATCTGACAATGAAGAAGCTGTCCTTGAGTACGCTAAGCGTTTGGCAGCTTTACAAGAAGAAGTGGCAGATCGTATCTTTATGGTTATGCGTGTTTATACTGCCAAACCCCGTACCAACGGAGATGGCTATAAGGGCTTGATTCACCAGCCTAACACGGCAGAAGCGCCTAGTCTTATCAACGGAATCAAAGCTGTTCGCCATCTTCACTATCGTGTCATCACAGAAACAGGCATGACAACAGCTGATGAAATGCTTTATCCTGAAAATCTTCCGCTAGTGGATGATTTGATTTCCTACATGGCAGTTGGTGCCCGTTCAGTTGAAGACCAGCAACACCGCTTTGTAGCAAGTGGGGCAGATTTCGCGACTGGTTTTAAAAATCCAACATCTGGAAATCTCAATGTCATGTTTAATGGGATTTATGCTGCTCAAAACAAACAGAGTTTCCTTTTCCTAGGAAAAGAAGTGGAAACAACTGGGAACCCGCTTTCGCACGCCATTCTTCGTGGAGCGATTAATGAGTATGGTAAGAATATTCCTAACTACTACTATGATAATTTGATGGATACCATTGCCCAGTATGAGAAAATGGGCTTGGAAAATCCTTTTATCATCGTGGATACCAATCATGACAACTCTGGTAAGCAATATATGGACCAAATTCGAATTGTCCGCCAGACTTTGATTAACCGTGATTGGAATGAAAAAATCAAGCAGTATGTTCGTGGCTTTATGATTGAGTCCTATCTAGAAGATGGCCGTCAGAACGAACCGGAAGTATTTGGCAAGTCTATCACAGACCCTTGTCTAGGCTGGGAAAATACGGAAGCCCTTGTCAGAGAAATCTACCAAACGCTAGGAGAATAAGATGGCATTTATTGAAAAAGGTAAAGAAATCGATATTGAAGCAATCAAGGCAGAAACCCAATTGTCTGCGGAAGCCTTGCGACTAAAGGAGCGTCGTGATAGAGAATTGGCAGACATCATTTCAGGAGAAGATGACCGGATCCTTTTGGTGATTGGTCCTTGCTCGTCTGACAATGAAGAGGCTGTCTTGGAATATGCTCACCGTTTATCAGCCTTGCAAAAGAAGGTGGCGGACAAGATTTTCATGGTTATGCGTGTTTATACTGCTAAACCTCGTACCAACGGAGACGGTTATAAAGGTTTGGTTCACCAACCAGATACCTCTAAGGCTCCAAGTCTGATTAACGGCTTGCAGGCTGTACGCCAGTTGCACTACCGCGTGATTACAGAGACAGGTTTGACAACGGCAGATGAGATGCTTTATCCGTCAAATCTGGTCTTGGTAGATGATTTGGTCAGCTACCATGCTGTAGGAGCTCGTTCTGTGGAAGACCAAGAGCACCGCTTTGTGGCTTCAGGGATTGATGCACCAGTCGGAATGAAAAATCCAACCTCTGGAAATCTTGGCGTCATGTTTAATGGCATTTATGCTGCTCAAAATAAACAGACCTTCCTTTTCCATGGTCAAGAAGTTGAAACTTCAGGAAATCCCTTGGCCCACGTCATCCTTCGTGGCGCAGTTAATGAATATGGGAAAAACGAACCTAACTTCTACTATGAAACCCTGCTAAATGCCATTGAACGCTATGAAGCCATGGGGCTTGAAAATCCCTTTATCCTCATCGATACCAACCATGATAACTCAGGAAAGCAATATATGGAGCAGATTCGAATTGTTCGCCAGACCTTGCAGAATCGTGATTGGAATGAGAAAATCAAAAAGACAGTTCGAGGCTTTATGATTGAATCTTACCTAGCAGATGGTCGTCAAAATCAACCAGAGGTCTTTGGTTGCTCTATTACCGATCCTTGTCTAGGTTGGGAAAATACAGAGGCCTTGGTAGAAGAAATTTATGCTACCTTGACAAAATAAGTGAAAAGGATGGAGTTGGGGAATCTCAACTCCTTTTGATGAGAATGATAGTTGGACACGGAATTGACATCGAAGAATTGGCTTCGATAGAAAGCGCAGTTACACGACATGAAGGATTTGCCAAGCGCGTGCTGACCGCTAAGGAAATGGAGCGATTTGCCAGTCTCAAAGGGCGCAGGCAGATTGAATATTTGGCTGGCCGTTGGTCGGCTAAGGAGGCCTTTTCCAAGGCTATGGGAACTGGTATTGGCAAGCTCGGTTTTCAGGATTTAGAAGTCTTGAACAATGAACGCGGGGCGCCTTATTTTAGTCAGGCACCATTTTCAGGAAAGATTTGGCTGTCTATCAGCCATACCGATCAGTTTGTGACAGCCAGTGTCATTTTGGAGGAAAATCATGAAAGCTAGTCCACATAGACCAACCAAGGCTCTGATTCATCTGGGAGCTATTCGACAAAATATTCAGCAAATGGAGGCTCATATCCCTGAAGGAACGCTCAAATTCGCAGTAGTCAAGGCTGATGCCTATGGTCATGGAGCTGTTGCCGTTGCCAAGGCGATTCATGACGATGTTGATGGTTTTTGCGTTTCGAATATTGATGAGGCTCTTGAACTCAGACAGGCTGGACTCAGGAAGAAAATCCTCATTTTAGGAGTTTCTGAAATCGAAGCTGTTTCTCTTGCTAAAGAATACGACATCACCTTGACTGTGGCTGGACTGGAGTGGATTAAAGCACTTTTAGATAAGGAAGCGGACCTAACTGGATTGACAGTTCACCTCAAGATTGATTCAGGAATGGGACGGATTGGTTTTCGAGAGGCTAGTGAAGCTGAGCAGGCTCAAGTCTTGCTCAGACAACATGGTGCTCGTGTTGAAGGAATCTTTACCCACTTTGCTACTGCAGATGAGGAATCAGATGACTACTTTAATGTCCAGTTAGAACAGTTTAAAACTATTTTGGCTAGTATGAAGGAAGTCCCAGAGCTGATCCATGCTAGCAATTCTGCAACGACTCTTTGGCATGCAGAGACTATTTTCAATGCAGTTCGTATGGGAGATGCCATATATGGCCTGAATCCTAGCGGAGTGGTTTTGGACTTACCCTATGACTTGAAACCAGCCTTGACCTTGGAATCTGCTCTGGTTCATGTCAAGACAGTTTCAGCTGGAGCTTGCATGGGCTATGGAGCAACTTATCAAGCGGATAGCGAGCAAGTCATCGCGACCGTGCCAATCGGCTATGCGGATGGATGGACACGAGACATGCAGAATTTCTCTGTCTTGGTAGATGGTCAAGCTTGCCCAATCGTCGGCAGGGTTTCGATGGACCAAATCACCATTCGTCTGCCTAAGCTTTATCCCTTAGGAACAAAAGTCACCCTCATTGGTTCTAATGGGGGCAAGGAAATCACAGCTACTCAGGTAGCGACCTACCGTGGGACTATTAACTATGAGGTGGTTTGTCTTCTCAGCGACCGCATTCCGAGAGAATATTATTAAAAAAGAAAGGAGTGGAGCATGAATCTACATCAACCCTTGCATGTCTTACCTGGTGTGGGACCAAAGTCAGCAGAAAAATACGCCAAATTAGGAATTGAAAACTTGCAAGACCTCTTGCTCTACTTTCCTTTCCGTTATGAAGACTTCAAAACCAAGCAAGTATTGGAACTAGAGGACGGGGAGAAGGCAGTCCTATCTGGTCAAGTCGTGACTCCTGCCAGTGTCCAGTATTATGGTTTTAAGCGTAATCGCCTGCGTTTTAGCCTCAAGCAGGGAGAAGTTGTTTTTGCGGTAAATTTCTTTAACCAGCCCTATCTAGCAGATAAGATAGAGTTGGGAGCAACCCTTGCTGTCTTTGGAAAATGGGACCGCGCCAAGGCTAGCCTGACAGGGATGAAGGTTCTGGCTCAGGTGGAAGATGACCTCCAACCTGTCTATCGCTTGGCTCAGGGAATCAGTCAGGCCAGTCTGGTCAAAGTTATCAAGACAGCCTTTGATCAGGGACTGGATCTCTTGATAGAGGAAAATCTTCCCCAGTCTTTGCTCGATAAATACAAACTCATGTCCCGTTGTCAGGCAGTTCGTGCTATGCATTTCCCCAAGGATTTGGCAGAATACAAGCAAGCCATTCGCCGTATTAAATTTGAGGAACTCTTTTATTTCCAAATGCAATTGCAGACGCTCAAGTCTGAAAATAGAGTTCAGGGAAGTGGTCTGGTCCTGAATTGGTCTCAGGAAAAAGTGACAGCAGTCAAAGAAAGGCTGCCTTTTGTCCTGACCACAGCTCAGGAAAAGAGTTTGCAGGAAATTTTGACCGACATGAAGTCGGACCACCACATGAATCGTCTTCTACAAGGGGATGTGGGGAGTGGAAAAACGGTAGTCGCTGGTTTGGCTATGTTTGCGGCAGTGACAGCTGGCTACCAAGCAGCCCTCATGGTACCGACAGAAATCCTTGCAGAGCAACACTTTGAGAGTTTACAGAACCTCTTTCCAGACTTGAAACTGGCTCTTTTGACAGGTTCCTTGAAAGCTGCAGAAAAGAGAGAAGTCTTGGAGACTATTGCCAAGGGTGAGGCTGATTTGATTATCGGAACCCACGCTCTGATTCAGGATGGGGTAGATTATGCTCGTCTGGGCTTGATTATCATCGATGAGCAGCACCGATTTGGTGTAGGGCAAAGGCGTGTTTTGAGAGAAAAAGGCGACAATCCAGATGTACTCATGATGACAGCGACTCCCATACCACGAACCTTGGCCATCACAGCCTTTGGCGATATGGATGTTTCCATTATCGACCAGATGCCAGCAGGGCGGAAGCCTATTGTGACTCGCTGGATCAAACATGAGCAATTACCTCAGGTCTTGACTTGGTTAGAGGGGGAAATTCAAAAAGGTTCTCAAGCCTATGTCATCTCTCCCTTGATTGAAGAATCAGAAGCTCTAGATCTGAAAAATGCTATTGCCTTATCAGAGGAGTTGACAGCTCATTTTGGAGGCAAGGCAGAAGTGGCTCTTTTACATGGTAAGATGAAGAGTGATGAAAAAGACCATATTATGCAGGAGTTCAAAGAACGAAAAACGGATATTCTGGTTTCGACAACGGTTATCGAGGTTGGGGTTAATGTTCCAAATGCGACAGTTATGATTATCATGGATGCCGATCGCTTCGGTCTCAGCCAGCTTCACCAGCTTAGAGGTCGTGTGGGTCGGGGAGACAAGCAGTCCTATGCGGTTCTCGTTGCCAATCCCAAGACGGATTCTGGGAAAGACCGCATGCGTATCATGACAGAAACCACCAATGGATTTGTCCTTGCGGAAGAAGATTTGAAAATGCGTGGTTCAGGTGAGATTTTTGGAACCAGACAGTCAGGTCTCCCAGAGTTCCAAGTGGCTGATATTATCGAAGATTTTCCGATTTTAGAAGAAGCCAGAAAGGTTGCTAGCTACATTAGTTCGATAGAAGGCTGGCAAGAGGATCCAGAATGGCGCATGATTGCCCTTCATTTGGAAAAGAAAGAACATTTAGATTAAGCTTTCTTTAGGGAAAACTTAAGCTAGCTTTCAGGTTTGACCCTTATACTAGAGTCATCAAAAAGAAACGAGGACTCTCATATGACAGTAACGATTAAAGTAAATTACCAAACCACTTTCCAAAAGAAAGAAGCAAAAAATTAAGATTGAACAGGAGAAAAAGGGCGGAGATGCTCTTTTTTCGTTTTTAAAAGCACAATTTATTGAATCTAAAATAGCACATTGCGGATTCTAAAAAAATTCTAGAAATTATAGTAGATTGAATCCGAAATAGTCCACCGAGTTTTCTAAAACGTTGCTAGAAATTAGCTTGAATTCCGCAATCAATTTGTTCAGTTTTTATTTCATTTAACTATAATTTGACTTTCCTAATTTCTTTGTTCATATCTTATTTCAATACACTATATCTTACTATTTCAGAGCCCACATCTAGCATAACTAAAAAAACAGATTCTTCCATCTATTACGGAAAAATCTGTCATTGATTAAATGATTTACAAAAACTCCAACCACGGCTTGCGAACCTTGTCTTTTCTGGTTTCTCTATATTTTTTAGTTCTTATTTATGATGCTCTTTCAATAGTTCTTCAAACTCATAGACAGTCATACTCAACTGTTGACTGGCAACTTCAGAAGGCAAAAGACCTTGACGGACTAGATTTAATAGCGTCGACAAACTCCCTTCAACTTTTCCTCGTTCAAGACCACGTTCTAAGCCTTTTTCTTCAGCTTGTTCCAAGGCATAGTCCTGTGCTAACAATGCTTGTTCTTCTCGCATACGTAGTTGACTAAACATTTTCCTGTCCTCCTCGGACCAGCTCTTGTAGTCCAGCAGTTGGTCTGCCTGGCTGATAGCTCGCTCGGGTTCTTGGGTAAAGGGTTTATTACCGAAAAACTCCAACCATGGTTTACGAATGCTATCTTTGCTGGTTTCTCTGTATTTTTTTAATTCCAAGAACGCCATCTTGACTAGGTAGTTTTCTTGTCCATTATTGGTGATGGTTAAGGCTTCACCTGTCGTGTCCTCTCGCATACTAAAGCTATGAAAAGCCAAGTCATCTGAGAAGTAGTTGCTATCGACAATTGCGATGGCATAAACGGGTGCGATGTGTTTGTAGCTCTGGTGTGTATCACCTTCTCGTTGGCGAATTTTCTCTAGGTTTTGGTTGACCTGGCTGCATAAGTAAGCCCACAAACGATTGATGAAAAAATTCTGATGATGAACTTGAATCTCAATAATTACTTGAGTGCCATTATCTAGTTCAGCCAAGACATCAATACTAGTGTAGAAATCCTGAGCCGAGTAGGGCAGGGAAGGCAATACATGAATATTGCTCCCCTCCAAAATGGTCACATTTTTGGCTGGCAAGTCCAGCATATCGCGAATAAATTGACAAGTGATTTCTGGATTGCTAAAGATTTTCTTAGCAACCAAATCGTTGGTCGGGCTGATGCCCGGATGTCTGAGAATCATCCATTCCCTCCTTCTATTATACCATATTTTAAAATCTAATTTTGCTAGATTCGATGGTTCTATCTATTTATTCGGAAAAAAGAGGATAAATGAAATAGTAAATAAAAAATAAGAACAGCGGATAAGCAATAAATTTTAAGATTATCTGTCTTCTCCGCTTATCTGATAATAAATAAGGTTCGCAATATAGCCTTTTCTCTCTACCCCATTTGCAACAGTCTTTAGATAGGACATCCAGTCTTATCCATAACATGACCTGAAGCTGGGTTGAGACTGGCATATCGTGCTTTGACTTTTTGAAAATCTGCTTGAGTAAAACAGAAGTCTAAGATAGCTTTTAAGGCCTCTGTCATAAGGCCACGACTCCAATAGTTTTTTCCTAAAACATAGCCAATTTCACAACTGGAATCATCCTCATTCATCTCAATGATGATGATATCTCCTATCACTTGATCTGGGTTTTCTTTGAATTAAATGGCCCATTTGTAATAGTTGGGATTAGTATAGGAAACAACCCAATTTCGGATCGAGTTTCGAGTGATTTCGACATTAGAATGGGGATTCCAAGTAACATAGGTCAGATTCTCAGCAGACGAAGCCCAATTTTGAAACATGGCTTCCGCATCACTCTCCACAAATCTTCTCAAGATTAAACGGTTTGTCTGTAATATTTGCGTACCTATTGCTTTCATGATGTTACCTCGCTTTCTGGTGTGTGATTCTCTATTCAATCTCCATTGAAACTATAGTATATCGAGATAAACTGTAGACAAATCAACTGGGGCATTCACATTAATTTCTAAAAATACTTTAGAAGTTAATTGGTACTATTCTAGATTCAATTTATTAGACTTTCAGTCAGTAGGTTTGAAGAAATAAAATCTAAATTCACTTTCTATATTATACTCAATGAAAATCAAAGAGCAAACTAGGAAACTAGCCGAAGGCTGTACTTGAGTACGACAAGGCGACGTTGACGTGGTTTGAATTTGATTTTCGAAGAGTATTATCCTTCTTTCTTGCATTGCTTCCCTAGATATGCTACAGTTGTGGTAGCGATTACAAAACAAAAGGAGTATATTATGAAAAATCCAGCTTTATTAGAAGAAATCAAGACTTATAAAGGACGGGATGAGGTTCCAGAAGACTTTGATGCTTTCTGGGATGAGGAAGTGAAAAAAGTTTCAACTCTTCCAGCCTACCAGTTGGAGGAAAGAGATTTCTGCATTCCTCAAATCAAGTGCTATGAGTTAACATTTGAAGGAACCAATGAAGGAAAGATCTATGCGCGCGTCGTTCTTCCAAAGAGTGAGGAGAAGGTTCCGATAATCTTCCATTTCCATGGTTATATGGGACGTGGCTGGGACTGGGCCGACATGCTGTCCTATACCGTATCTGGTTACGGTGTTGTCTCCATAGATGTGCGGGGCCAGTCAGGTTACTCGCAAGACGGCTTGCGTTCTCCTCTAGGAAATACCGTTAAGGGGCATATCATCCGTGGTGCTGTGGAAGGTCGGGATCATCTCTTTTATAAGGATGTTTATCTGGATATTTACCAGTTGGTTGAAATTGTTGCTAGTCTACCTGAGGTTGATGAGAAGCGACTTTCTAGCTATGGTGCCTCACAAGGTGGCGCTCTAGCCTTGGTAGCGGCAGCGCTCAATCCTCGGATTCAGAAAACAGTTGCCATCTATCCCTTCTTGTCAGACTTTAGACGAGTGCTTGAGATTGGTAATACTAGCGAGGCTTACGACGAACTGTTCCGTTATTTCAAGTTTCATGATCCCTTCCATGAAACTGAGGAGGACATCATAGCGACCCTTGCCTATATCGATGTGAAAAATCTTGCCCATCGTATCAAGGGTGAGGTCAAGATGATTACGGGCTTGGACGATGATGTTTGCTATCCTATTACCCAGTTTGCGATTTACAACCGCCTGACCTGTGATAAAACCTATCGCATCATGCCTGAGTATGCCCACGAAGCCATGAATGTCTTTGTCAATGACCAAGTCTACAACTGGCTATGTGGTAGTGAGATTCCTTTTAAATATGTGAAGTGATGAATGAGAGAGCATAGTAGCTCTCTTTTTGTATAGAGTCTAGTCAGTAAATATTCTAGTTCACATATACTTTGAAATTCATACTCTTCGAAAATCTCTTCAAACCACGTCAGCTTTATCTGCAAGCTCAAAACAGTGTCTTGAGCAGCCTGCGGCTAGCTTTCTAGTTTGCTTTTTGATTTTTATTGAGTATGAGTTTTTTTCTTTACCTTGGTGTAAAACAATTCATTTTCTATCTAGTTTGGTATAAGTTCTTTCAAGACATTGGAAAGCGTCTGTAAAATGTGTTATAATTTATAAGAAAATATACAGTTTCGCTACAAATGAACATTTATATATAAGTTTATGTATAAGATGGTTTTCTCATTAGGATAATATCTTGTAAAAACGATATTCCTGTAGATACAGTACTTAAATAGCATTTGTAAAGTAGCAAAATAGTCCATGTCTATTTTTATTATAAGAATCAAAGTAGAGAGTGTTATGCTAATGGAAACTGTAATATTTTATTTTTTAGAATATACTTGGATAAATTAATTTTGAAAGTTAAAGTGAGGTAATGTATGTTTGTGTGTTTAAAAGGTTTAGGAAAATTTCGTAAATCCAAAGCTTATGGTTTGGTTGGTTGTTTGACACTATCAGCGGTGATTGGCTTAGCTGCACCAGAGTTACCAGTTATTGGTGGTGGGGTTGTTTATGCTGATGTCATTCAAGGCGGTAGTGATATTCACGATGTGGATGTTCATAGTAAATCTGCAGAAGGTGTTGCTATGACTTATACCACTTATGATAGCGGAACAAGTGGAAAACAAACCGCATCAGGTAGCGGTGCCTTTGTAGCGCCGAATGTGATGGTAACAGTAGCTCATAACTACTATGATAAAAACCAAGAGGATAAGTCTGCAGTATTGCGTGGTGGGGAGTCTGCTCGTAGTTATGTTGTGATGAACTCAGAGACAGAGAAGAGTAATAAAGTACCTACTTCAGGGGTATCAGAAGCTCTTGAAAAAGACTCTATTCACTTGTATAACGGCAAAGACTTTGGGAAAGACTATAGCAACGATTTAGCAGTAGTTATCACTAAAAAACCTGTCGAAGCTATGACAGGTGGTGAGGACTCTCCAAGAGAGTTGAGTGATAAAGAGGTTTCTACGGGTGATAGCATCACTATGGTCGGATATCCCAATGATTTTTCTACTCCTAATTTAAGTAAAGAAAATAAAGCTCGATTGAAAGATGGTAAGGCTTATTCAGTCTCCACAACTGTGAGCAGTATCAATAAAGAGAGTGGTGCAGTCACTTATCATTCCTCAGCTTTAGGAGGTTTTTCAGGTGCTCCTTTGTTTAATGATAAGGGAGAGGTAGTCGGTATCCACCAGCACGGAACAAATACTTCAAACGCTCCTGAGAGTGAGCGTATTGGGGGTGGTACTATCTTTACGGAAAAGCACAGAGCTTGGATTCGTTCTATGATTGATAAATATGGTATAAAGGGTTGGTATATAGATGGTGCAAACCGTTACTACTATGATGAAAATCATATAGCTTTAAAAGATGTAGAATCTGAGATTGATGGTGCTTGGTATAGTTTTGATGAAAAAGGTCGAGCTACTTTAGTAAAAGGTGAAGAAAAAGGTCGCGTTTTACTTCGAGTGGAAGATACTAAAGGAACTCGTTTGATTTCAGATAAGGTTGTTCAGGAAGGTCCTGTTGGAAGTGGTTTGAATTTTCATTTAAGACAAAATCCAGACTTCAAACAGTTAATAGCAACTTCCCCAACAGCTAAAGTGGTATCTTATAATGGAGTGCCAATTAACAAACTAGCAAGTGATACAAGTTGGCCTGATGAATATGTCAGTAAGTTAGCTTTGGGTGATACAATTATAAGAGCGGTAGTAGATTCGGTAACTCCTCCATCTACCTCTTCTTCGGATTTTGCAAGAACTGAAGTTGGTAAAGTCGATTTGAGTGGTAAATCGAACTTACCTGTACCTAGTAAAGAGGTGTTACAAGCTCCGAATGGTTCAGAAAATTTTTATGCTACAACGCATATTCAAACGCCAGATGGGTCGGGGTCAGGTACTTTAATTGCACCAAATTTGGTGTTAACAGTCGCTCATAATTTCTTAACAGTTAAAGGTTCTGAGGTAGTTACTAAATCTGGTCGTACCAATACAGTGTATAAAGCAACTTTACCGAATGGGTTGTCTGTGAATTTTTCAGATGATGATATTGTTTATTGGAATAAGAAAGATTCAGTATTTGGATTTAAAAATGACTTAGCTTTGGTTCGATTAAAAGAAGCAGTAAAAGGAGTAACTCCTGTAGAGGTTGTAAAACGATCTTCGAAAGTTGCAGAGGGGGATTCAGTTTCGGTCTATGGTTTTCCAGATAACAAGCTAAGTCCAGTTTTAGATAGCAAAGTAGTAGGAACTACAGACTTCGGTTCTGGAATAGAGGGAATTAGCTATGGAGGTACGAAACCTGGAGCGTCTGGTGGTGGTCTTTATAATGATAAAGGTGCTTTAATTGGAGTTCACCAAAATGGTGTTGTAGGAAGTCGCAGTGGTGGTTTAGTCTTATCAAAAGAGCAGCTGGATTGGGTTCGTTCTTATATTGAGGGTCAACCAAAAGATCCTGTCTATGTGGAAGATAAAGAAGTGGAACCTTCTAAGAAGGATTCGGATAAGGATTTAGCTGGGAAATTAGATCCAAAAAAAGATAGCGGAAAAGAAGATTCTGGTATTTTAGGTACATCTGGTGACTTTGCGACTCCTACAGTCTCTAAGCCAGAGTTTACAGGTGGCGTGAATGGGGGCGACTCACTTGTTACAGAAGTTCCAGAGTATAGCGGCATTATATCCACATTAGGAGATTCTCCAGCTCCTACAGTCTCTAAGCCAGACTTTACAGGCGGAGTTAACGGAGGTGACTCACTTGTTACAGAAGTTCCAGAGTATAGCGGTGTTCTCTCCACATTAGGAGATTCTCCAGCTCCTACAGTCTCTAAGCCAGAGTTTAAAGGTGGCGTGAATGGAGGCGAATCCCTCGTTACAGAAGTTCCAGAGTACAGAGGCTTCCTATCCACATTAGGAGATTCTCCAGCTCCTACAGTCTCTAAGCCAGAGTTTAAAGGCGGAGTGAATGGAGGCGAATCCCTTGTTACAGAAGTTCCAGAGTATAGTGGTGCTCTCTCCACATTAGGAGATTCTCCAGCTCCTACAGTCGCTAAGCCAGAGTTTAAAGGCGGAGTGAATGGGGGCGACTCACTTGTTACAGAAGTTCCAGAGTATAGCGGTATTATATCCACATTAGGAGATTCTCCAGCTCCTACAGTCGCTAAGCCAGAGTTTAAAGGTGGCGTGAATGGGGGCGACTCACTTGTTACAGAAGTTCCAGAATATAGTGGTGTTCTATCCACATTAGGTAATTCTCCAGCTCCTACAGTAGCTAAGCCAGAGTATATGGGTGATACATTATCAAGCTCAGGAGAAGAATCGACTCCAACAGTTGAACAGCATGACTTTACAGGTGGAGTTAACGGAGGCGACTCACTGGTTACAGAAGTTCCAGAGTATAGCGGCGTTCTGTCCACATTAGGAGATTTTCCAGCTCCTACAGTAGCTAAGCCAGAGTTTAAAGGTGGCGTGAATGGAGGTGAATCT
The DNA here is from genome assembly GCF_041432315.1 of Streptococcus sp. 27098_8_76. Classification (GTDB taxonomy): domain Bacteria; phylum Bacillota; class Bacilli; order Lactobacillales; family Streptococcaceae; genus Streptococcus. Next base: position 123,241 of record NZ_JAPVZI010000002.1, read on the forward strand.
CCGATACTAGAAATCCCAGAATATATGGGTCCATTATCAACCTCAGGAGAAGGAAGTTCAGTAGTGAAATCTACTGATAAACAAGTAAATAATAAAAACACTAAAGATGAATCAGAAACGAAGCACGTTGTCTCAGGAATTGCTAGTTCACAACGTATTTTAAAAAATGAAACAGGAAGTATTCAAATTCAAGCTTCAGAAGAAGTATTGAAAAATGTGATAGGTATTCAAATTCAAGAAATTCAAGTTAGTGATTTAAGTTCATTAAACTACAAAGCATTTGATATCAAATTGAAGGATGTAAATGGCAGATATGTTAAACCTGAAGGAAAAGTCCTTGTTACTTTTGCTACAGATCAGTCCGTTGAGAATGTTTATACTGTAGATCCAGAAGGAAAACTACACACTATTGAATTCGAACAAAAAGATGGAAAGATTATTTTTGAGACTAATAATTCTAGTATTTATGCGATGACTTTCCGACACTCTATTGACAATCCACTATTTAAAAATCCTACAGAAGATAACAAGGCTGAGGAACTTTCACTGTCGTCTAAATTGTTATCAACAAATGAAAACTCTGAATCTAATCGATTAGAGAATAAAGTAAGTAATAACGAACAGTCTAAGTTACCAAATACAGGTGAGAATAAATCAATAACAACAGTTTTGCTTGGTTTTGTGGGAATGATCCTTGGAGTACTAATTTCCTATAAACAAAAAGATAGTTAACTTTGTCTGAAATCTCACTTTGAACTTCTATGTTAATCTAAAATAAACCAGTCTGGAGTCCTGTAAAAAGATGGGAATTCTAGACTGGTTTTATTGATATAGAAGTTTATCATAAGATTCGTAATTTTGAGTAATAGATACGGATATTTATGTTATCTGAAACTACTTTCAGAAACAGCTGTTCTATAAAATACTTTTGAAACTGTAATCTATCCTACTACAAAGTATTGAAAGCGCTTCATAAATGATATATAATCAACTCACAAGAACAAAGAAAAGGAGGAAAGAGGATGCCACAGATTACTAAAGAAGCCTTGATTGCACAAATCAAAGATGGAATCATCGTTTCTTGTCAGGCCCTTCCTCACGAACCGCTTTATACAGAAGCGGGAGGAGTCATTCCCTTGCTGGTCAAAGCGGCTGAGCAAGGTGGAGCAGTCGGTATCCGAGCAAATAGTGTTCGCGATATCAAGGAAATCAAGGAGGTTACCAACCTTCCAATCATTGGGATAATTAAACGAGATTATCCACCACAAGAACCCTTCATCACTGCTACTATGAAAGAAGTTGATGAATTGGCAGAACTGGACATCGAGGTGATTGCTCTGGATTGTACCAAGCGTGAACGCTACGATGGTTTAGAGATTCAAGAGTTCATTCGTCAGGTTAAGGAAAAATACCCTAACCAGCTCTTGATGGCTGATACAAGTACTTTCGAGGAAGGATTGGCAGCTGTTGAAGCAGGAATTGACTTTGTCGGAACAACCTTATCAGGATACACATCTTACAGTCCAAAAGTGGATGGTCCCGATTTTGAATTAATTAAAAAACTCTGTGATGCCGGTGTAGATGTCATTGCAGAAGGGAAAATTCATACACCAGAACAAGCCAAACAAATCCTTGGATATGGAGTGCGAGGTATTGTTGTCGGTGGCGCTATTACTAGACCAAAAGAGATTACAGAACGCTTCGTTGCTGGTCTTAAATAAAAAATAAAGAAAGGGGGATTGAGTATGATTATTACTAAAATCAGTCGTTTAGGAACTTATGTGAAAGTAAATCCACATTTTGCAACATTAATAGATTTTCTAGAAAAAACAGGACTAGAAAATTTAACAGAAGGTCCGATTGATATCGATGGTGATCGATTATTTGGTAATTGCTTTACTTATCTAGCAGACGGTCAAGCAGGAGCCTTCTTTGAAACTCACCAAAAATATTTGGATATTCATTTAGTTTTGGAAAATGAAGAAGCCATGGCTGTTACGTCGCCAGAAAATGTAAGCGTTACCCAAAAATATGATGAAGAAAAAGATATTGAATTATACACAGGAGAAGTGGAACAGTTAGTTCATTTGAGAGCTGGTGAATGCCTTATCACTTTTCCAGAAGATTTACATCAACCCAAGGTTCGTATAAATGATGAACCTGTTAAAAAAGTTGTCTTTAAAGTTGCGATTTCTTAATGTAGAAAGGGAAGAACAATGAAAAAAATGAGAAAGTTTTTATGTCTAGCTGGAGTTGCGCTAGCAGCCGTTGCCTTGGTAGCTTGTTCAGGAAAGAAAGAAACTACAGCTGACACTGAACCACCGACAGAATTATCTGGTGAGATTACAATGTGGCACTCCTTTACTCAAGGACCACGTTTGGAAAGTATTCAAAAATCAGCAGATGCTTTTATGCAAAAGCATCCAAAAACCAAAATCAAGATTGAAACATTTTCTTGGAATGACTTCTATACTAAATGGACTACAGGTTTAGCAAATGGAAATGTGCCAGATATCAGTACGGCTCTTCCTAACCAAGTAATGGAAATGGTCAACTCAGATGCTTTGGTTCCGCTAAACGATTCTATCAAGCGTATTGGACAGGATAAATTTAACGAAACTGCCTTAAATGAAGCAAAAATCGGAGATGATTACTACTCTGTTCCTCTTTATTCACATGCACAAGTCATGTGGGTTAGAACAGATTTGTTAAAAGAGCATAATATTGAGGTTCCTAAAACTTGGGATCAACTCTATGAAGCTTCTAAAAAATTGAAAGAAGCTGGAGTTTATGGCTTGTCTGTTCCGTTTGGAACAAATGACTTAATGGCAACACGTTTCTTGAACTTCTACGTACGTAGTGGTGGTGGAAGTCTCTTGACAAAAGATCTTAAAGCAGATTTGACAAGTCAACTTGCTCAAGATGGTATTAAATACTGGGTTAAAATGTATAAAGAAATCTCACCCCAAGATTCTTTGAACTTTAATGTCCTTCAACAAGCTACCTTGTTCTATCAAGGAAAAACAGCATTTGACTTTAACTCTGGCTTCCATATTGGAGGAATTAATGCCAACAGTCCTCAATTGATTGATTCGATTGATGCTTATCCTATTCCAAAAATCAAAGAATCTGATAAGGAACAAGGAATTGAAACCTCAAACATTCCAATGGTTGTTTGGAAAAATTCAAAACACCCAGAAGTTGCTAAAGCATTCTTAGAATCACTTTATAATGAAGAAGACTACGTTAAATTCCTTGATTCAACTCCAGTAGGTATGTTGCCAACTATTAAGGGGATTAGCGATTCTGCAGCCTATAAAGAAAATGAAACTCGTAAGAAATTTAAACATGCTGAAGAAGTGATTACTGAAGCTGTTAAAAAAGGTACTGCTATTGGTTATGAAAATGGACCAAGTGTACAAGCTGGTATGTTGACTAACCAACACATTATTGAACAAATGTTCCAAGATATCATTTCAAATGGAACAGATCCTATGAAAGCAGCAAAAGAAGCAGAAAAACAATTAAACGATTTATTTGAGGCTGCTCAGTAGATGTAAAAGACTAGAAAATAGGTGGGCTAGTGAGCTGAAAAGCCCTAGCCCAATCTTGTAAAAGAAGGGAGAAGGAGAATGGTTAAAGAACGTAATTTAACTCGCTGGATATTTGTTTTGCCAGCTATGATTATCGTAGGATTACTCTTTGTTTATCCGTTTTTCTCGAGTATTTTTTATAGCTTTACCAATAAGCATTTGATTATGCCTAATTATAAATTTGTTGGTTTAGCTAACTATAAAGCTGTGCTATCAGATCCCAACTTCTTTAATGCGTTCTTTAATTCAATTAAGTGGACCGTTTTCTCATTAGTTGGTCAAGTTTTAGTAGGGTTTGTATTGGCTTTGGCTCTTCACAGAGTACGCCACTTCAAGAAATTATATAGGACCTTATTGATTGTTCCTTGGGCATTTCCTACCATCGTTATTGCCTTTTCTTGGCAGTGGATTCTAAACGGGGTTTATGGCTACTTACCTAATCTAATCGTAAAATTAGGTTTAATGGAACATACGCCTGCATTTTTGACAGATAGTACATGGGCATTCCTATGTTTGGTGTTTATCAACATTTGGTTTGGAGCGCCGATGATCATGGTTAATGTGCTTTCAGCTTTGCAAACAGTACCAGAAGAACAATTTGAGGCTGCTAAGATAGATGGTGCTTCAAGTTGGCAAGTGTTCAAATTTATCGTCTTTCCACATATCAAAGTGGTTGTAGGGCTTCTAGTTGTTTTGAGAACTGTATGGATCTTTAATAACTTTGACATTATCTACCTAATTACAGGTGGTGGACCAGCCAATGCTACAACGACGCTTCCAATTTTTGCCTACAACCTAGGTTGGGGAACTAAATTGTTGGGTCGTGCTTCAGCAGTTACAGTATTGCTCTTTATCTTCTTGGTGGCAATTTGCTTTATCTACTTTGCTATCATCAGTAAGTGGGAAAAGGAGGGTAGAAAATAATGAAGAAGAAATCCGGTATTTATTTAGATATTCTCTCACATGTACTCTTGATTGGTGCGACCATCGTTGCAATTTTCCCATTGGTATGGATTATCATATCTTCTGTCAAGGGGAAAGGGGAATTAACTCAGTATCCAACACGATTTTGGCCTGAACAATTTACATTAGATTATTTCACTCATGTTATTAACGATTTGCACTTTATTGATAACATTCGAAACAGTTTAATCATTGCCTTAGCTACAACCGTTATTGCGATTATTATTTCTGCTATGGCAGCCTATGGTATTGTTAGATTCTTCCCTAAATTGGGAGCAATCATGTCGAGATTACTTGTCATTACCTACATTTTCCCACCAATTTTGTTAGCAATTCCCTATTCAATTGCCATTGCTAAAGTTGGATTAACAAATAGTTTATTTGGCTTGATGATGGTTTATCTATCTTTTAGTGTTCCATATGCAGTTTGGCTCTTAGTTGGATTTTTCCAAACAGTTCCAATTGGAATTGAAGAAGCAGCTAGAATTGATGGTGCAAATAAATTTGTTACATTTTATAAAGTTGTGCTACCGATTGTAGCACCAGGTATTGTAGCAACAGCTATTTATACATTTATCAATGCTTGGAATGAATTCTTGTATGCTTTAATTTTGATTAACAATACAGGAAAGATGACAGTAGCAGTAGCTCTTCGATCTCTTAACGGTTCAGAAATTTTAGACTGGGGAGATATGATGGCAGCATCTGTTATTGTGGTTCTTCCATCAATTATTTTCTTCTCTATTATCCAAAATAAGATTGCAAGTGGATTATCAGAAGGATCTGTGAAGTAAACGAAAGAAGGAAAAAATGAATAAGAGAGGTCTTTATTCAAAACTAGGAATTTCTGTTGTAGGAATTAGTCTTTTAATGGGAGTACCCACTTTGATTCATGCGAATGAATTAAACTATGGTCAACTGTCTATATCTCCTATTTTTCAAGGAGGTTCATATCAACTGAACAATAAGAGTATAGATATCAGCCCTTTGTTATTAGATAAATTATCTGGAGAGAGTCAGACAGTAGTAATGAAATTTAAAGCAGATAAACCAAACTCGCTTCAAGCTTTGTTTGGTCTATCTAATAGTAAAGCAGGCTTTAAAAATAATTACTTTTCAATTTTCATGAGAGATTCTGGTGAGATAGGTGTAGAAATAAGAGACGCCCAAAAGGGAATAAATTATTTATTTTCTAGACCAGCTTCATTATGGGGAAAGCATAAAGGACAGGCAGTTGAAAATACACTCGTATTTGTATCTGATTCTAAAGATAAGACATACACAATGTATGTTAATGGTATAGAAGTGTTCTCTGAAACAGTTGATACATTTTTGCCGATTTCAAATATAAATGGTATAGATAAGGCAACACTAGGAGCTGTTAATCGTGAAGGCAAGGATCATTATCTTGCAAGAGGAAGTATTGATGAAATCAGTCTATTTAATAAAGCAATTAGTGATCAGGAAGTTTCAACTATTCCCTTGTCAAATCCATTTCAGTTAATTTTCCAATCAGGAGATTCTACTCAAGCAAACTATTTTAGAATACCGACATTATATACATTAAGTAGTGGAAGAGTTCTATCAAGTATTGATGCACGTTATGGTGGGACTCATGATTCTAAAAGTAAGATTAATATCGCGACTTCTTATAGTGATGATAATGGGAAAACGTGGAGTGAGCCAACTTTTGCTATGAAGTTTAATGACTATGAGGAGCAGTTAGTTTACTGGCCACGAGATAATAAATTAAAGAATAGTCAAATTAGTGGAAGTGCTTCATTTATAGATTCATCCATTGTTGAAGATAAAAAATCTGGGAAAACGATATTATTAGCTGATGTTATGCCTGCTGGTATCGGAAATAATAATGCAAATAAAGCTGATTCAGGTTTTAAAGAAATAAACGGTCATTATTATTTAAAACTAAAGAAGAATGGAGATAACGATTTCCGTTATACAGTTAGAGAAAATGGTGTCGTTTACGATGAAACAACAAATAAACCTACAAATTATACTGTAAATGATAAGTATGAAGTTTTGGAGGGAGGAAAGTCTTTAACAGTCGAACAATATTCGGTTGATTTTGATAGTGGCTCTCTAAGAGAAAGGCATAATGGAAAACAGGTTCCTATGAATGTTTTCTACAAAGATTCGTTATTTAAAGTGACTCCTACTAATTATATAGCAATGACAACTAGTCAGAATAGAGGAGAGAGTTGGGAACAATTTAAGTTATTGCCTCCGTTCTTAGGTGAAAAACATAATGGAACTTACTTATGTCCCGGACAAGGTTTAGCATTAAAATCAAGTAACAGATTAATTTTTGCAACATATACCAGTGGCGAACTAACTTATCTCATTTCTGATGATAGTGGTCAAACATGGAAGAAATCCTCAGCTTCAATTCCGTTTAAGAATGCGACAGCAGAAGCGCAAATGGTTGAAATGAGAGATGGTGTGATTAGAACATTCTTTAGAACTACTACAGGTAAGATTGCCTATATGACTAGTAGAGATTCTGGAGAAACATGGTCAGAAGTTTCGTATATCGATGGAATTCAACAAACTTCATATGGTACACAAGTATCTGCAATTAAATACTCTCAATTAATTGATGGAAAAGAAGCAGTCATTTTGAGTACACCAAATTCTAGAAATGGCCGTAAGGGAGGTCAATTAGTTGTCGGTTTAGTCAATAAAGAAGATGATAGTATTGATTGGAAGTACCACTATGACATTGATTTGCCTTCGTATGGTTATGCATATTCTGCGATTACAGAATTACCAAATCATCACATAGGTGTATTGTTTGAAAAATATGATTCATGGTCGAGAAATGAATTGCATTTAAGCAATGTAGTTCAGTATATAGATTTGGAAATTAATGATTTAACAAGATAAAGGAGAAAAAACATGGTTAAATACGGTGTTGTTGGAACAGGATATTTTGGAGCTGAGTTGGCTCGTTATATGCAAAAGAATGATGGAGCAGAGATTACTCTTCTCTATGATCCAGATAATGCAGAGGCAATTGCAGAAGAATTGGGAGCAAAAGTAGCAAGCTCCTTAGATGAGTTGGTTTCTAGCGATGAAGTAGATTGTGTTATTGTCGCAACTCCAAATAATCTTCATAAAGAACCAGTTATTAAGGCCGCACAACATGGTAAAAATGTTTTCTGTGAAAAACCAATTGCGCTTTCTTATCAAGATTGTCGCGAGATGGTAGATGCATGTAAAGAAAACAATGTAACCTTTATGGCAGGACATATTATGAACTTCTTTAATGGTGTTCATCATGCAAAAGAACTAATTAATCAAGGAGTCATTGGAGACGTTCTATACTGTCACACAGCTCGTAATGGTTGGGAAGAACAACAACCGTCAGTATCATGGAAAAAAATTCGTGAAAAATCAGGTGGTCACTTGTATCACCATATTCATGAATTGGATTGCGTGCAATTTCTTATGGGTGGAATGCCTGAAACTGTAACCATGACAGGTGGAAATGTAGCCCATGAAGGTGAAAATTTCGGTGATGAAGATGATATGATTTTTGTCAATATGGAATTTTCTAATAAGCGTTTTGCCTTGTTAGAATGGGGTTCAGCTTATCGTTGGGGTGAACATTATGTTTTGATTCAAGGAACGAAAGGTGCTATCCGCTTAGACTTATTCAACTGTAAAGGAACTCTTAAGCTAGATGGACAAGAAAGCTATTTCTTGATTCACGAATCTCAAGAAGAAGATGATGATCGTACTCGTATCTATCATAGTACAGAGATGGACGGAGCAATTGCTTATGGTAAACCAGGTAAACGTACTCCATTATGGCTATCATCTGTCATTGATAAAGAAATGCGCTATCTGCATGAGATTATGCAAGGAGCTCCAGTATCAGAAGAATTTGCAAAACTATTGACAGGTGAAGCTGCTCTAGAAGCAATTGCTACTGCAGATGCTTGTACCCAGTCTATGTTTGAAGATCGCAAAGTAAAATTGTCAGAAATTGTAAAATAAACATAATGTAAAGGGGATGAAAAATTTATTTTCTCCCCTCGTTTCGGAAATAAGTTAGGAGAAAATCTATGTCAGATTTAAAAAAATATGAAGGTGTCATTCCAGCCTTCTACGCATGTTATGATGATCAAGGAGAAGTAAGTCCAGAGCGTACGCGTGCCTTGGTTCAATACTTCATTGATAAAGGTGTTCAAGGTCTTTATGTCAATGGTTCTTCTGGTGAATGTATCTACCAAAGCGTTGAAGACCGCAAGTTAATCTTGGAAGAAGTCATGGCAGTTGCCAAAGGTAAATTAACTATTATTGCCCATGTTGCTTGCAATAATACTAAAGATAGTATGGAACTTGCTCGCCACGCAGAAAGCTTGGGTGTAGATGCCATCGCAACGATTCCACCGATTTACTTCCGCTTGCCAGAATACTCAGTTGCTAAATACTGGAACGATATCAGTTCTGCAGCTCCAAATACAGACTACGTGATTTATAACATTCCTCAATTGGCAGGGGTTGCTTTGACTCCAAGCCTTTACACAGAAATGTTGAAAAACCCACGTGTTATCGGTGTGAAGAACTCTTCTATGCCAGTTCAAGATATCCAAACCTTTGTGAGCCTTGGTGGAGAAGACCATATCGTCTTCAACGGTCCAGATGAACAGTTCTTAGGTGGTCGTCTCATGGGAGCTAAAGCTGGTATCGGTGGTACATATGGTGCGATGCCAGAACTCTTCTTGAAACTCAATCAGTTGATTGCTGACAAGGACTTGGAAACAGCCCGTGAATTGCAATATGCAATCAATGCAATCATTGGCAAATTGACTGCTGCACATGGAAATATGTACGGTGTGATTAAGGAAGTCTTGAAGATTAATGAAGGATTGAATATTGGTTCTGTTCGTTCACCATTGACACCAGTAACGGAAGAAGATCGTCCAGTTGTAGAAGCAGCTGCAGCCTTGATTCGTGAAACCAAGGAGCGCTTCCTCTAATCCATAAGGAGGTATTTATGACACACTACGTTGCAATTGATATCGGTGGAACCAACATCAAATATGGTTTGATCGACCAAGAAGGCCAACTTGTTGAATCGCATGAAATGCCAACAGAGGCGCATAAGGGTGGACCTCATATCTTACAAAAAACCAAAGATATCGTAGCCAGCTATTTAGAAAAAGGCCCAGTAGCAGGTGTTGCCATTTCTTCTGCAGGAATGGTGGATCCAGATAAGGGTGAGATTTTCTATGCTGGGCCTCAGATTCCAAATTATGCAGGAACCCAGTTCAAGAAGGAAATCGAGACTAGCTTTAATATTCCTTGTGAAATTGAGAATGACGTCAACTGTGCAGGTCTGGCTGAAGCGGTATCTGGTTCAGGTAAGGGAGAGAGTGTCACCCTTTGCCTGACTATTGGAACAGGTATTGGTGGTTGTTTGATTATGGATGGGAAAGTCTTTCATGGATTTAGCAATTCTGCCTGTGAAGTCGGGTATATGCATATGCAAGATGGTGCTTTCCAAGACTTGGCCTCTACGACAGCCTTGGTGGAGTATGTAGCAGCAGGTCATGGAGATCCAGTTGACCAGTGGAATGGCCGACGTATCTTTAAGGAAGCCACTGAAGGAAACAAAATCTGCATGGCTGGTATTGACCGGATGGTAGATTACCTAGGGAAAGGTCTGGCAAATATTTGCTATGTTGCCAATCCAGAAGTGGTCATTCTCGGTGGCGGTATCATGGGACAAGAGGCTATCCTCAAACCAAAAATTCGCACAGCCTTAAAAGATGCCTTGGTACCAAGCCTAGCAGAAAAAACACGATTAGAATTTGCCCATCACCAAAACACAGCAGGTATGTTGGGTGCCTATTATCATTTTATACTCAATGAAAATCAAAGAGCAAACTAGGAAACTAGCCGCAGGCTGTACTTGAGTACGGCAAGGCGACGTTGACGCGGTTTGAATTTGATTTTTGAAGAGTATCAAAACAAAACAATCCTAGTTTGGCTCAGCCAAACTAGGATTTTCTGACACGTTTTTGTCTACGATAGCCGTTGAGTTTTTTATTTTCCCAGTAGCTATTAAAGATTTTTTCCTTGCTTTCGCGATTGATTTCCAAAAAATAGGCATAAATCAAATCGATAAAGAAGAGCATAGGAAGTTGAGCGGATATTCGTTGGATGTAGGAAGGTTGGCTGTGGGTGGCTACAAGAACAGTCTCTGTGTAGGCCTGACTATCTTTATTGGGAACACTTGAAAAGAGTACAGTCTTTGCTCCCATCTCCTTGGCATCTAATAGACTATCTAAAATAGAAGGTGTTGTGCCAGAAAGTGAGAAACCAAGTACGAGACAATTTTCGTCCATAATGCTGGTTGTCCAGGCAAAGCCGTCTTGATCGGTCAAAGCTTCGCAGACCACACCCAGACGCATGAAGCGTAATTTCATTTCACGAGCAACAAGGCCAGAACTTCCTGTTCCGAAGAAGTAGACACGCTCAGCATCTTCGATTAATTGGGCAATTCGTTCTAGTTGGACTTCGTCAATCAAGTCTTGTGTTTGTTCCCTCATATTGCTATAGCTTCTGAGGACTCGTTTGGTCAGTGGACTGTGCTTGGAGACTTGGTTGGCTTGATTTTCTGCCTGATGTTGGTATTGGAAAATAAATTCTCGGTAGCCAGTAAAGCCACACTTTTTAGCAAAGCGGGTCAGAGCAGCTTGAGAAATATGTAATTTTTGAGTGACCTGTTGGGAAGATAAATCATCTGTAATCGTTTCAGCTTGCAAAAAATAGCGAGCGATTTCTTGCTCTAGGTCTGTCATTTCTTCAAAATGTGAATCAATGACAGTTGCGATATCTGGTTTGTCCATAGGGAAGGCTCCTTTAAATGAGTCGTGTTGGAAAAAGACTAGATTTTTGAACTTTCACATTTATTATAACACATAATATAAGGATAAATAAATAAAAACGTATCTTACTGTAAAAACGAAAAAAAGCTTCTTTCTTTTCCATAATTTTCTGCTCAAATTGTGGTACAATTAAGAGTAAGATTTTAAGTTAGAAATGAGACTGATTTGTATGAGAAAATTTAATAGCCATTCGATTCCGATTCGGCTTAATTTATTGTTTTCAATCGTCATTTTACTCTTTATGACCATTATTGGTCGTTTGTTGTATATGCAGGTTTTGAACAAGGATTTTTACGAAAAAAAGCTAGCCTCCGCTAGTCAGACCAAGGTCACAACCAGTTCTGCCCGTGGGGAAATTTATGATGCTAGTGGAAAACCTTTGGTAGAAAATACGTTGAAGCAGGTTGTTTCCTTTACGCGTAGCAATAAAATGACGGCTACAGACTTAAAAGAAATAGCTAAAAAGTTACTGACTTATGTGAGCATCAGTTCGCCAAATTTGACAGAACGTCAGCTGGCTGATTACTATTTGGCTGATCCTGAAATCTATAAAAAAACAGTGGAAGCTCTCCCAAGTGAGAAACGCTTGGATTCAGATGGCAATCGCCTATCCGAATCAGAACTGTATAACAATGTGGTCGATAGTGTCCCAACAAGTCAACTAAACTATACAGAGGATGAAAAGAAAGAAATCTATCTTTTTAGTCAGTTAAATGCTGTTGGAAACTTTGCGACAGGAACCATTGCGACAGATCCTCTAAATGATTCTCAGGTGGCTGTTATTGCCTCTATTTCAAAGGAGATGCCTGGCATTAGTATTTCTACTTCTTGGGATCGAAAGATTTTGGAAACTTCCCTTTCTTCTATAGTAGGGAGTGTATCCAGTGAAAAAGCTGGTCTCCCAGCGGAAGAAGCAGAATCCTATCTTAAAAAAGGCTATTCTCTAAATGACCGTGTTGGAACCTCCTATTTGGAAAAGCAATATGAAGAGACCTTACAAGGAAAACGCTCGGTAAAAGAAATCCATCTGGATAAATATGGCAATATGGAAAGCGTGGACACAATTGAGGAAGGTAGTAAGGGAAACAATATCAAACTGACCATTGATTTGGCCTTCCAAGATAGCGTGGATGCTTTGCTGAAAAGTTATTTCAATTCCGAGCTAGGAAATGGTGGAGCCAAGTATTCTGAGGGTGTGTATGCAGTCGCCCTTAACCCCAAAACAGGTGCTGTTTTGTCTATGTCAGGACTCAAACATGACCTGAAAACGGGAGACTTGACGCCTGATTCCTTGGGAACGGTAACCAATGTCTTTGTCCCAGGGTCAGTAGTTAAGGCCGCTACCATCAGCTCAGGTTGGGAAAATGGTGTTTTATCAGGAAACCAAACCTTAACAGATCAGCCTATTGTTTTCCAAGGTTCAGCTCCAATTTATTCTTGGTATAAATTGGCATATGGATCTTTTCCTATTACAGCTGTGGAAGCCTTGGAGTATTCATCTAATGCTTACATGGTTCAAACCGCTCTTGGAATCATGGGCCAGACCTATCAACCAAATATGTTTGTTGGAACCAGCAATTTGGAAACAGCTATGGGAAAACTTCGTGCGACCTTTGGCGAATATGGCTTGGGGGCTGCGACCGGAATTGACCTACCAGATGAATCTACTGGATTTGTTCCCAAAGAGTATAGCTTTGCTAATTACATCACCAATGCCTTTGGGCAGTTTGATAACTATACGCCCATGCAGTTGGCTCAGTATGTAGCAACTATTGCAAATGATGGTGTTCGTGTGGCTCCTCGTATTGTTGAAGGTATTTATGGAAATAATGATAAGGGTGGCCTTGGGGAATTAATCCAAGCAATAGATACCAAGGAAATCAACAAGGTCAATATTTCTGAATCAGATATGGCAATCTTGCACCAAGGATTTTATCAGGTTGCTCATGGGACTAGTGGGTTGACAACTGGCCGTGCCTTTTCAAATGGTGCCTTGGTATCCATTAGCGGAAAAACGGGTACAGCCGAAAGCTATGTGGCAGATGGTCAGGAAGCAACCAATACCAATGCGGTGGCCTATGCTCCATCTGATAATCCTCAAATCGCTGTTGCAGTGGTCTTTCCTCATAATACCAATCTAACAAATGGTGTAGGACCTTCCATTGCGCGTGATATTATCAATCTGTATCAAAAATACCATCCAATGAACTAGAAAGGAATTTATGCTTTATCCAACACCTATTGCTAAGCTGATTGACAGTTATTCTAAGTTACCAGGTATCGGGATTAAGACGGCTACGCGTCTGGCCTTTTATACGATTGGGATGTCTGATGATGATGTCAATGAATTTGCAAAAAATCTCCTTTCTGCTAAGAGAGAGCTGACCTATTGCTCCATCTGTGGTCGTTTGACTGATGACGATCCTTGCTCTATCTGTACCGATCCAAGTCGTGACCAGACAACGATTTTAGTTCTCGAGGATAGTCGAGATGTGGCAGCCATGGAGAATATCCAAGAATACCATGGACTCTATCATGTCTTACATGGACTTATTTCTCCCATGAATGGTATTAGTCCAGATGATATCAATCTCAAGAGTCTCATGACTCGTCTTATGGACAGTGAAGTTTCAGAGGTAATCGTAGCAACAAATGCCACAGCAGATGGGGAAGCAACTTCCATGTATCTTTCACGTTTGCTCAAGCCAGCTGGGATCAAGGTTACGCGCCTAGCACGAGGCCTTGCTGTGGGAGCAGATATCGAGTATGCGGACGAAGTGACCCTCTTACGGGCTATTGAAAATCGGACAGAGTTGTAAGTGTAGACAAATTTACGAACTCCATTCATTTATAAAAAATCAAGGAGGCTGAAAATCGTTCCTATCGGCCTCTTTTTGTATAGTGTGATGAGTAGGATCAGGTTCAAGTTTTAAAAAAACAAGCAAATATGATATACTAAAGAGCGAGTATTCTAGTAGAATTAGGACAAATAATATGAAACAAACGATTATTCTTTTATACGGTGGACGTAGTGCAGAGCGTGAGGTCTCTGTCCTTTCAGCTGAAAGTGTCATGCGTGCGGTCAACTACGACCGTTTCACAGTCAAGACTTTCTTCATCAGTCAGTCAGGTGATTTTATTAAAACGCAAGAATTTAGCCAGACTCCAGGTCAAGAGGACCGTCTCATGACCAATGAAACCATGGATTGGGATAAGAAAGTTGCACCAAGTGACATCTACGAAGAAGGGGCAGTGGTCTTTCCAGTCCTTCATGGTCCAATGGGAGAGGATGGCTCTGTTCAAGGATTTTTGGAAGTTTTGAAAATGCCTTATGTTGGTTGTAACATCTTGTCATCAAGCCTTGCCATGGATAAAATCACCACCAAGCGTGTGTTAGAATCTGCTGGCATTGCCCAAGTTCCTTATGTGGCCATCGTCGAAGGTGATGATGTGACTTCTAAAATCGCTGAAGTTGAAGAAAAATTGACTTATCCAGTCTTTACAAAACCGTCAAATATGGGGTCAAGTGTCGGTATTTCTAAGTCTGAAAACCAAGAGGAACTTCGTCAAGCCTTGAAACTTGCCTTCCAATATGATAGCCGTGTCTTGGTAGAGCAAGGGGTAAATGCCCGTGAAATCGAGGTTGGTCTACTGGGTAACTACGATGTCAAGAGTACACTTCCTGGAGAAGTAGTCAAGGATGTTGCCTTCTACGACTATGACGCCAAGTATATTGATAACAAGATTACCATGGATATCCCAGCTAAAATCAGCGATGATGTGGTAGCTGTCATGCGTCAAAATGCAGAAACTGCCTTCCGTGCCATTGGTGGCCTCGGTCTATCTCGATGTGATTTCTTTTATACAGATAAGGGAGAGATTTTCTTAAATGAGCTCAATACCATGCCAGGTTTCACCCAGTGGTCTATGTACCCACTTCTTTGGGACAATATGGGAATCAGCTATCCAGACTTAATCGAGCGATTGGTGGATCTTGCTAAGGAAAGCTTTGACAAGCGCGAAGCGCATTTGCTATAAAAATGAAAGAGAGGGTAGAAGTCAGAACCATCACTGCAAGGTGATCAGAGTTCTCGGACTTCGACCCTTTTTAAAGGAGTAGAAATGAAATTAACAATCCATGAAGTGGCTCAAGTTGTAGGAGCTAAAAATGATGTCAGTATCTTTGAGGACACTCAGTTAGAAAAAGCTGAGTTTGACAGTCGCTTAATTGCGACAGGAGATTTATTTGTCCCCCTCAAAGGTGCGCGTGACGGTCATGACTTTATCGAAATAGCTTTTGAAAATGGTGCAGTAGTAACCCTGTCTGAGAAAGAGGTCGCAAATCATCCTTATATTTTAGTAGATGATGTTTTGACTGCTTTTCAACAACTAGCTGCCTACTATCTTGAGAAAACGGGAGTTGATGTCTTTGCAGTTACAGGTTCAAACGGCAAGACAACGACCAAGGATATGTTGGCGCACTTGCTATCAACAACCTACAAAACCTACAAAACACAAGGAAACTATAATAACGAGATTGGCCTTCCCTACACAGTCCTCCATATGCCTGAAGGGACAGAAAAGTTGGTCTTGGAGATGGGGCAGGACCACTTGGGCGATATTCATCTCTTGTCTGAATTAGCTCGTCCAAAAACAGCCATCGTGACCTTGGTTGGAGAGGCTCATTTAGCCTTTTTCAAAGATCGTTCGGAAATCGCTAAAGGGAAAATGCAAATTGCAGATGGCATGGCTGAATGTTCTTTGCTTTTGGCACCAGCTGACCCGATTGTAGAGGACTACTTGCCAGCTGATAAAAAGGTGGTTCGTTTTGGGCAAGGAGCAGAGCTGGAAATCACAGACTTGATTGAGCGCAAGGACAGTCTGACCTTTAAGGCTAATTTCTTGGAACAAGCCCTCGATTTGCCAGTGACTGGTAAGTACAATGCCACTAATGCCATGATTGCGTCTTATGTTGCCCTACAAGAAGGGGTTTCAGAGGAGCAAATTCATAAGGCTTTCCAAAACCTTGAATTGACGCGTAACCGTACCGAATGGAAGAAAGCAGCCAATGGAGCAGATATCTTATCAGATGTTTACAATGCCAATCCAACTGCTATGAAGCTGATTTTAGAGACTTTCTCTGCCATTCCAGCCAATGAAGGTGGCAAAAAAATCGCTGTCTTGGCGGACATGAAGGAACTTGGTGACCAGTCAGTTCAGCTCCATAACCAGCTGATTTTGAGCCTCTCGCCAGATGTGCTGGATACCGTGATTTTCTATGGAGACGACATTGCAGAATTGGCCCAATTGGCTAGTCAAATGTTCCCAATCGGCCACGTTTACTACTTCAAGAAAACAGAAAACCAAGACCAATTTGAAGACCTAGTTAAGCAGGTCAAGGAAAGTCTAGGAGCTAATGATCAAATCTTACTCAAGGGCTCTAACTCCATGAATTTAGCTAAGCTGGTAGAAAGTTTAGAAAATGAATGCAAGTGATTTTGTTAAACATTTACGTATTTCTAAATCCATTTTTCTTACATTGCATGGTATAATAAAATGCAGGAAAATTTTGAATCATGAGGAATACTAGATGAATTTATGGGATATTTTCTTTACGACCCAAGCAACAGAGCCACCCAAGTTTGATCTTTATTGGTATGTCAGTATATTTACACTCTTGGCCTTGACCTTTTATACAGCCTATCGTTATCGTGAAAAGAAGGTTTACCAACGATTTTTCCAAATATTGCAGGCCGTTCAGTTAATCCTTCTTTATGGTTGGTATGGGGTCAATCATATGCCACTGTCAGAAAGTTTACCCTTTTACCATTGCCGTATGGCTATGTTTGTGGTGCTCTTGCTTCCTGGTCAGTCTAAATATAGGCAGTATTTTGCATTACTAGGAACATTTGGGACATTAGCTGCCTTTGTTTATCCAGTGCCAGATCCCTATCCTTTTCCACATATTGCCATTTTGTCCTTTATCTTTGGGCACTTAGCTCTCTTGGGGAACTCACTGGTTTATCTCTTGAGACAATACGATGCGAGAATGCTAGATGTGAAAAGAATTTTTCTCATGACCTTTGCATTAAATGCCTTGATTTTTGTAGTCAATTTGGTAACAGGTGGGGATTACGGATTCTTGACAAAACCGCCATTGGTTGGAGATCACGGCTTAGTGGCTAATTATTTAATCGTTTCTCTGACCTTGTCAGTAGCGATTACGTTGACAAAGAAAATCTTGGAACTATTTTTAGAACAAGAAGCAGAAAAAATGATTGCAAAGAAAGCTTAGAAATGAGCTTTCTTTTTTGTACAATAGACAGATTGTTGACAAAGTTTACAGTGAATGAATTTCTGAACAGAAAAACTAAAAAATTGGCTGGTAAATTTAGGAAAAAACTGAGCACGATGAGATTTTTTGTGTTATAATATTCTGTGAATAGCTATGCCTACGTTTAGCTATTGAATATTACGAAGTTAGAAACTTGGAAGATAGAGAGGATGCGATGTAATGGCTAGAGAAGGCTTTTTTACAGGTCTAGATATTGGAACAAGCTCTGTCAAGGTGCTTGTAGCTGAGCAGAGAAATGGTGAATTAAATGTAATTGGCGTGAGTAATGCCAAAAGTAAAGGTGTAAAGGATGGAATTATTGTTGATATTGATGCAGCAGCAACTGCTATCAAATCAGCAATTTCCCAAGCAGAAGAAAAAGCAGGCATCTCAATTAAATCAGTGAATGTTGGTTTACCAGCTAATCTCTTACAGGTAGAACCAACTCAAGGAATGATTCCAGTAACATCTGATACCAAGGAAATTATGGATCAAGATGTCGAAAATGTTGTCAAATCAGCTTTGACAAAGAGTATGACACCTGATCGTGAAGTTATCACATTCATTCCTGAGGAATTTATTGTGGATGGTTTTCAAGGGATTCGTGACCCACGTGGTATGATGGGGGTTCGCCTTGAAATGCGTGGTTTACTTTATACAGGTCCTCGCACTATTTTACATAACCTACGTAAGACAGTTGAACGTGCAGGTGTTCAGGTTGAAAATATTATTATTTCACCACTAGCAATGGTTCAATCTATTTTGAATGAAGGTGAACGTGAATTTGGTGCTACAGTGATTGATATGGGGGCAGGTCAAACGACTGTCGCTACAATCCGTAACCAAGAACTCCAGTTTACCAATATTCTCCAAGAAGGCGGAGATTATGTAACTAAGGATATTTCTAAAGTCTTGAAGACATCACAGAAACTAGCCGAAGGTTTGAAATTAAACTATGGAGAGGCTTATCCTCCTCTCGCAAGTAAAGAAACATTCCAAGTCGAAGTGATTGGGGAAGTAGAACCTGTTGAAGTAACAGAAAATTACTTGTCAGAGATTATTTCTGCACGTATTAAGCATATTTTTGAACAAATCAAACAAGACTTAGACAGAAGACATTTATTGGATCTTCCTGGTGGCATTGTTTTGATTGGTGGAACGGCTATTTTACCGGGTATTGTGGAGCTTGCTCAAGAAGTTTTTGGTGTTCGTGTGAAACTCTATGTTCCAAACCAAGTTGGAATTCGTAATCCAGCCTTTGCGCATGTGATTAGTCTATCAGAATTCGCGGGACAATTGACAGAAGTACATCTCTTGGCTCAACGAGCAGTCAAGGGTGATGAAGGATTATTCCAACAACCGCTTAGTTTTGGGGGAATGATTCAGAAAACAGCTCAGTTTGTACAATCAACGCCTGTTCAACCAGCCCCTACCCCAGAAGTAGAGCCGGTGGCGCCTACAGAACCAATGGCTGATTTCCAACAAGCTTCACAAAATAAACCGAAATTAGCAGATCGTTTCCGTGGCTTGATCGGAAGCATGTTTGACGAATAAAGAGGAAAAATAAATTATGACATTTTCATTTGATACAGCTGCTGCTCAAGGTGCAGTGATTAAAGTAATTGGTGTCGGTGGAGGTGGTGGCAATGCCATCAACCGTATGGTCGACGAAGGTGTTACAGGCGTAGAATTTATCGCAGCAAACACAGATGTACAAGCATTGAGTAGTACAAAAGCTGAGACTGTTATTCAGTTGGGACCTAAATTGACTCGTGGTTTGGGTGCAGGAGGTCAACCTGAGGTTGGTCGTAAAGCTGCTGAAGAAAGCGAAGAAACACTGACGGAAGCTATCAGTGGCGCAGATATGGTCTTCATCACTGCTGGTATGGGAGGAGGCTCTGGAACTGGAGCTGCTCCTGTTATTGCTCGTATCGCTAAAGATTTAGGTGCTCTTACAGTTGGTGTTGTAACACGTCCGTTTGGTTTTGAAGGAAGCAAACGTGGACAATTTGCTGTAGAAGGAATCAATCAACTGCGTGAGCATGTAGATACTTTATTGATTATCTCAAACAACAACTTGCTTGAAATTGTTGATAAGAAAACTCCACTTCTTGAAGCTCTTAGCGAGGCAGATAACGTTCTTCGTCAAGGTGTTCAAGGAATTACCGATTTGATTACCAATCCAGGATTGATTAACCTTGACTTTGCCGATGTGAAAACAGTTATGGCAAATAAAGGGAATGCTCTTATGGGGATTGGTATCGGTAGTGGAGAAGAACGTGTTGTTGAAGCAGCGCGTAAGGCAATTTACTCTCCACTTCTTGAAACAACAATTGATGGAGCAGAAGATGTGATTGTTAACGTAACTGGTGGTCTCGACTTAACCTTGATTGAGGCAGAAGAGGCTTCACAAATTGTGAACCAGGCAGCGGGACAAGGAGTAAACATCTGGCTCGGTACTTCAATTGATGAAAGTATGCGTGATGAAATTCGTGTAACAGTTGTTGCAACAGGTGTTCGTCAAGACCGCGTAGAGAAGGTTGTTGCTCCACAAGCTAGACCTACTACCAACTACCGTGAGACAGTAAAACCAGCTCATTCACATGGCTTTGATCGTCATTTTGATATGGCAGAAACAGCTGAATTGCCAAAACAAAATCAACGTCGCTCGGAACAAGCTCAAGGATCTGCTTTTGGTGATTGGGATTTACGTCGCGAGACAATTGTTCGTCCGACTGATTCAGTAGTGTCACCGGTAGAACGTTTTGAAATTCCAAATTCACAAGATGAAGATGAGTTGGATACACCTCCATTTTTCAAAAATCGTTAAGTAAATGAATGTAAAAGAAAATACAGAACGTGTTTTTCGAGAAGTCGCAGAAGCAAGTCTGAGTGCTCATCGCGAGAGTAGCTCAGTCTCTGTCATTGCAGTTACCAAGTATGTAGATGTACCGACAGCGGAAGCCTTGCTTCCGCTAGGGATTCATCATATCGGTGAAAATCGTGTAGATAAGTTTCTAGAGAAATATCAAGCTTTAAAAGATCAAGATGTGACTTGGCATTTGATTGGTACCTTACAAAGACGTAAGGTGAAAGATGTCATTCAATACGTTGATTATTTCCATGCATTGGATTCAGTAAAGCTAGCAGAGGAAATCCAAAAAAGAAGTGACCGAGTTATCAAGTGTTTCCTTCAAGTAAATATTTCTAAAGAAGAAAGTAAACACGGCTTTTCGAGAGAGGAACTGCTGGAAGTCTTGCCAGAGTTAGCCAAACTAGATAAGATTGAATATGTTGGTTTAATGACGATGGCACCTTTTGAGGCTAGCAGTGAGCAGTTGAAAGAAATTTTCAAGGCGACCCAAGATTTACAAAGAGAAATCCAAGAAAAACAAATTCCAAATATGCCTATGACCGACTTAAGCATGGGAATGAGTCGTGATTATAAAGAAGCGATTCAATTCGGTTCCACCTTTGTTCGCATAGGTACAGCATTTTTTAAGTAGGAGAGAACCATGTCTTTAAAAGATAGATTCGATAGATTTATAGATTATTTTACGGAGGATGAGGATTTAAGTCTCCCTAATGAAAAACGAGATGAGCCCATTTTAACTCCAGTAAATTCTACACAGGAAAAGGCTCTCTCAACGAATCAAACACCAAGCACAAGTGGTACAAAAGAAAATAATATTACTAGACTGCATGCACGTCAACAAGAGTTAGCAAAGCAAAATCAGCATTCTACTGAAAAAGTAACAATTGATGTTCGTTATCCTAGAAAATATGAAGATGCGATAGAAATTGTTGATTTATTAGCAGGAAACGAAAGTATTTTGATTGATTTTCAATATATGACTGAAGTGCAAGCTCGTCGTTGTTTAGATTATCTGGATGGAGCTTGCCATGTTCTAGCTGGAAATTTGAAAAAGGTAGCTTCTACCATGTACCTGTTGACACCAGTGAATGTTATTGTGAATATTGAAGATATTCGTTTACCAGATGAAGATCAACAGGGTGAGTTTAATTTTGATATGAGACGAAATAGAGTACGATAATGATTTTTTTAATTCGTATGATTTATAATGCAGTGGATATTTACTCCCTGATTTTGGTGGCCTTTGCTGTCATGTCTTGGTTTCCAGGTGCCTATGAATCAAGTTTGGGTCGTTGGATTGTAGCATTGGTAAAACCAGTGCTTGCTCCTTTGCAACGCCTGCCTTTACAGATAGCAGGTCTGGATTTATCTATTTGGGTTGCGATTGTTTTGATTCGATTTTTAGGAGAAAACCTAGTCCGTTTTCTGGCGATGATAGGATGAATAAAGGGATTTACCAGCATTTCTCCATAGAAGATCGTCCATTTCTTGATAAGGGAATGGAATGGATAAAAAAGGTAGAAGATAGCTATGCTCCTTTTTTAACTCCTTTTATCAATCCTCATCAGGAGAAGCTATTAAAGATTTTGGCCAAAACCTATGGTCTTGCTTGTAGCAGTAGTGGGGAATTCGTCTCAAGTGAGTATGTTCGAGTTTTATTATACCCAGATTATTTCCAGCCAGAGTTTTCAGATTTTGAAATGTCTCTCCAGGAAATTGTGTATTCCAATAAATTTGAACACTTAACGCATGCTAAGATTTTAGGGACAGTCATCAATCAATTGGGGATTGAACGGAAACTTTTTGGAGATATCCTAGTAGATGAAGAACGGGCGCAGATTATGATTAATCAGCAGTTTCTTCTTCTCTTTCAAGATGGATTAAAGAAAATTGGCCGTATACCCGTTTCGCTGGAGGAACGTCCTTTCACCGAGAAAATAGATAAGCTAGAACAGTATAGAGAGCTGGATTTATGCGTGTCTAGTTTTAGATTAGATGTTCTTTTATCAAATGTTTTGAAACTATCTAGAAATCAAGCAAACCAGTTGATTGACAAGAAACTTGTCCAAGTAAATTATCATGTGGTAGACAAATCAGATTATACTGTTCAAGTTGGAGACTTGATTAGTGTGAGAAAATTTGGGCGTTTGAGGTTGCTTCAAGATAAGGGACAAACTAAAAAAGAGAAGAAAAAAATAACAGTCCAGTTATTATTAAGTAAGTGAGGAAAAATATGCCAATTACATCGTTAGAAATCAAAGATAAAACCTTTAGCACACGTTTTAGAGGTTTTGATCCAGAAGAAGTAGATGAATTTTTAGATATTGTAGTTCGTGATTATGAAGATTTAGTTCGTTCTAATCATGATAAGGATTTACATATTAAAAATTTGGAAGAGCGTTTGTCTTACTTTGATGAGATGAAAGATTCGTTGAGCCAGTCTGTATTGATTGCCCAAGATACAGCTGAGAGAGTGAAACAAACAGCACACGATCGTTCAAATAATATTATTCATCAAGCTGAACAGGATGCACATCGATTATTGGAAGAAGCAAAATACAAGGCAAATGAAATTCTTCGTCAGGCTGCTGACAATGCTAAGAAAGTTGCTGTTGAAACCGAAGAATTGAAGAACAAGAGCCGTGTCTTCCACCAACGTCTCAAATCTACAATTGAGAGTCAGTTGGCTATTGTTGAATCTTCAGATTGGGAAGATATTCTTCGTCCAACAGCTACTTATCTTCAAACCAGTGATGAAGCTTTTAAAGAAGTGGTTAGCGAAGTACTTGGAGAACCGATTCCAGCTCCAATTGAGGAAGAACCAATTGATATGACACGTCAATTTTCTCAAGAAGAAATGACAGAGTTACAGGCTCGTATTGAGGCAGCCAATAAAGAATTGGCTGAATTTGAAGCTCAGGCTAAACAGGAAGTGGAAAATCCAACTCCTGTAGTGAGTCCTCAAATTGAAGAAGTACCTGCTCATCCAGTTGGTCCAATGTATGAAGAACCAGAAGTAGCTCCAGTACATCCTTCGGCTCCAACACCAGCTACTGAAGCTGTAAACTCAGAACCAGGTTTTGCGGCACCGCAAGAATCTGTTACAATTTTATAAGAAATGATCTGAGAACAATATCTTATCCTTATATTTCCAGCGAGCAGGAGATGGTGTGAGTCCTGTAATCCCTATTGATAAGATTATCCTCTCAAAAACTCAAGTCTGAAGCTAGTAAGATTTGACGTTCCCCACGTTACGGGATAAGAGGAAAAAAGCTGAGTCTTTTTTCGAATAAAGGTGGTACCACGATTTTCGTCCTTTTTGGCAGTCGTGGTTTTTAATTTGTTATTATTTATAAAGGAGATACCATGAAACTCAAAGATACCCTTAATCTTGGGAAAACAGCTTTCCCAATGCGTGCAGGCCTTCCGACCAAAGAGCCAGTTTGGCAAAAGGAATGGGAAGATGCAAAACTTTACCAACGTCGTCAAGAACTAAATGAAGGGAAACCGCATTTTGTCTTGCATGATGGCCCTCCATACGCAAACGGAAATATCCACGTTGGACATGCCATGAATCATATCTCAAAAGATATCATCATTCGTTCTAAGTCTATGTCAGGTTTTAACGCACCTTATATCCCGGGTTGGGATACTCATGGTCTGCCAATCGAGCAAGTTTTGGCAAAACAAGGTGTCAAACGTAAAGAAATGGACTTGGTTGAGTACTTGAAACTTTGCCGTGAATATGCTCTTTCTCAAGTTTATAAACAACGTGATGATTTCAAGCGCTTGGGGATGTCAGGTGACTGGGAAAATTTATATGTGACTTTAACTCCAGACTATGAAGCAGCCCAAATCCGTGTCTTTGGTGAGATGGCTAATAAAGGCTATATCTACCGTGGTGCAAAACCAGTTTACTGGTCATGGTCATCTGAGTCAGCCCTTGCCGAAGCAGAAATTGAATACCATGATTTGGTTTCGACTTCCCTTTACTATGCCAATAAGGTAAAAGATGGCAAAGGTGTTCTAGATACAGATACTTATATCGTTGTTTGGACAACTACTCCATTTACTATCACAGCTTCTCGTGGTTTGACTGTTGGTGCAGATATTGATTACGTTTTGATTCAACCTGCTGGTGAAGATCGCAAGTTTGTGGTGGCTGCAGAATTGTTGACTAGCTTGTCTGAGAAATTTGGCTGGGTTGATGTTCAGGTCTTGGCAACTTACCGTGGTCAAGAATTGAACCACATCGTAACAGAACACCCATGGGATACAGCTGTAGATGAGCTCGTTATCCTTGGTGACCACGTTACCACTGACTCTGGTACTGGTATTGTCCATACAGCCCCTGGTTTTGGTGAGGACGACTACAATGTTGGTATTGCTAATGGTCTTGAAGTCGCAGTGACTGTTGACGAACGTGGTATCATGATGAAGAATGCTGGTCCTGAGTTTGAAGGTCAATTCTATGAAAAGGTAGTTCCAACTGTTATCGAAAAACTCGGTAGTCTTCTTCTTGCGCAAGAAGAAATCTCTCACTCATACCCATTTGACTGGCGTACCAAGAAACCAATCATTTGGCGTGCAGTTCCACAATGGTTTGCCTCAGTTTCTAAATTCCGTCAAGAAATCTTGGACGAAATTGAAAAAGTGAAGTTCCACTCAGAATGGGGTAAAGTCCGTCTTTACAATATGATCCGTGACCGTGGCGACTGGGTTATCTCTCGTCAGCGTGCTTGGGGTGTTCCACTACCAATCTTCTACGCTGAAGATGGTACACCTATCATGACTGCTGAAACGATTGAACATGTGGCTCAACTCTTTGAAGTACATGGTTCAAGCATTTGGTGGGAACGTGATGCTAAGGACCTCTTGCCAGAAGGATTTACTCACCCAGGTTCACCAAATGGCGAGTTCAAGAAAGAGACAGACATCATGGACGTATGGTTTGACTCAGGTTCATCATGGAATGGGGTTTTGGTAAATCGTCCAAATCTGACTTATCCAGCTGACCTTTACCTAGAAGGTTCTGACCAATACCGTGGTTGGTTCAACTCATCACTCATTACATCTGTTGCTAACCATGGCGTAGCACCTTACAAACAAATCTTGTCACAAGGTTTTACCCTTGATGGTAAAGGTGAGAAGATGTCTAAATCTCTTGGAAATACTATTTTGCCTAGCGATGTTGAGAAACAATTTGGCGCTGAAATTCTTCGTCTTTGGGTAACAAGTGTAGATACTAGCAATGACGTACGTATCTCTATGGATATCTTGAGCCAAGTCTCTGAAACTTACCGTAAGATTCGTAACACCCTTCGTTTCTTGATTGCCAATACTTCTGACTTTAACCCAGCTCAAGATTCAGTAGCTTACGATGAGCTTCGTTCAGTTGATAAGTACATGACGATTCGCTTTAACCAGCTTGTCAAGACCATTCGTGATGCTTATGCAAACTTTGAATTCTTGACAATCTATAAAGCACTAGTGAACTTTATCAACGTTGACTTGTCAGCATTCTACCTTGATTTTGCTAAAGATGTTGTTTACATCGAAGGTGCCAAATCACTGGAACGCCGTCAAATGCAGACTGTCTTCTATGACATTCTTGTGAAAATCACCAAACTCTTGACACCAATCCTTCCTCATACAGCAGAGGAAATCTGGTCATACCTTGAGTTTGAAGCAGAAGACTTCGTTCAATTGTCAGAATTGCCAGAAGCAGAAACTTTTGCTAATCAAGAAGAAATCTTGGATACATGGGCAGCCTTCATGGACTTCCGTGGACAAGCTCAAAAAGCCTTGGAAGAGGCTCGTAATGCCAAAGTTATCGGTAAATCACTTGAAGCACACTTGACAGTTTACCCAAATGAAGTGGTGAAAACTCTACTCGAAGCAGTAAACAGCAATGTGGCTCAACTTTTAATCGTGTCAGACTTGACTATCGCAGAAGGACCAGCTCCAGAAGCTGCTGTTAGCTTCGAAGATGTAGCCTTCACAGTAGAACGCGCTGCAGGTGATGTGTGTGACCGTTGCCGTCGTATCGACCCAACAACAGCAGAACGCAGCTACCACGCAGTCATCTGTGACCACTGTGCAAGCATCGTAGAAGAAAACTTTGCAGACGCAGTCGCAGAAGGATTTGAAGAGAAATAAGGTTGAAAAGTCTAGGTAAAACTCAATTTGAGAAGAAAAGACAACTAATTTTATAGTCTATTAAACGCATTGTATCACGTTTTTGAACACCTGATACGATGCGTTTTTATTTATTTTGAAAATTTGTGAGGTGTGACTTTTTATACTCAACAAGAATCAAAGAGAAACTTAGCAAGCTAACAGCAGTAAGATAAAATACGAATTTGATATTACGGATAAGATTGGTAAATTGTGTCACATTTTTACAATAATAAATTTGTATAGTTGCTTTTGATTTCTGAAGAGTATTATATTTTATTTCATATTATACAAATTTTTATTTTATAATATCAGAAAATACTTTTTTTTTTAGCAAATATGATACAATTTTATTTGAAAAAAATAAAAAGGAGATTTTATTATGAAATCAAAAACACTTGCTTTAATTAGTGGTATCGTCGGTCTTGTGGGAGGAATTTTACTTCTTATTGGTCCTTTTGTCTTGTTGGGAACAGCGGTAAATACAGCTGCTACAACTCTTAATGGAGGAGCTACTGCAGGGGCTGTTTCAGGTGTTGCCTTACTCTTGAATGCCTTGAAGATTGCAAATCTTGTTCTTGGTATCATTGCTATTGTTTACTATAAAGGAGATAATCGTGTAGGTGCAGCTCCGTCTGTACTAATGATTGTTTCAGGTGGAGTTAGTCTCATTCCATTCTTAGGATGGGTTGGGGGGATTCTTGCTATTATTGGAGGATCTCTATTCCTTGCAACATTGAAGAAATTCAAATCAGAAGAATAAAAGGTATTTTAGCAGGAAAAGAACAAAAAAGTTTATCGGTCTAGGAGCAGTTCTATTATCTGTTTCTCTTCTCGCTGCATGTGGAGCACAAAATGCAAAGACTACTTCAACAAGTAGTGATGAGAAGACAGTAGCAACATCTAATACCTCAAAAGAAACAATCACTCTTGATACACCGGTTGTAACAGACGATGCGATTGAATCAATACGTACTTATGCAGATTATATAGATCTTTATAAAAAGATTTTTGATGATTATTTTACTAAAGCTGAGGAAAGTTTCAAAGGCACAGCTATGGAAAATAATGAGTCGTTTACCAAGCTAAAAGAGTCAACTCAAAAATTATTCGATGCGCAGAAAAAAATATATGATTTGCTAGGGTCAACTGAGATCAAGGAAGATGATAAATCAAAATTGTCTCAACAATTGAAAGACTTTAGAGACAATTTGCAAAAACAGTTGAAAACTTTGACATCTCAACTACAGTAAGATAGAAATTTTTTGTAGTAATTGAGAATAATTGGTTAAATTACACCCCAAATGTTATAAATTGGGGTGTTTTTTAAAGATTAAATAATGATGATAGAATAGAAACAACCAAAAACAATATGATTGTCAAACAGTCCTTTCCTTTTTGGTTTTGACTAGCTTTTTTGTGAAAAATTGTGTAAAATAGAATAGATAAACGAGGGGAAACCTCGGAAAATTTAAAGGAGAATCCATCTAATGGTAAAATTGGTTTTTGCTCGCCACGGTGAGTCTGAATGGAACAAAGCTAACCTTTTCACTGGTTGGGCTGATGTTGATTTGTCTGAAAAAGGTACACAACAAGCGATTGACGCTGGTAAATTGATCAAAGAAGCTGGTATCGAATTTGACCAAGCTTACACTTCAGTATTGAAACGTGCTATCAAAACAACGAACTTGGCTCTTGAAGCTTCTGACCAATTGTGGGTTCCAGTTGAAAAATCATGGCGCTTGAACGAACGTCACTACGGTGGTTTGACTGGTAAAAACAAAGCTGAAGCTGCTGAACAATTTGGTGATGAACAAGTTCACATCTGGCGTCGTTCATACGATGTATTGCCTCCAAACATGGATCGTGATGATGAGCACTCAGCTCACACTGACCGTCGTTACGCTTCACTTGACGATTCAGTTATCCCAGATGCTGAAAATTTGAAAGTGACTTTGGAACGTGCCCTTCCATTCTGGGAAGATAAAATCGCTCCAGCTCTTAAAGATGGCAAAAACGTATTCGTAGGAGCTCACGGTAACTCAATCCGTGCCCTTGTAAAACACATCAAAGGTTTGTCAGATGACGAAATCATGGACGTGGAAATCCCTAACTTCCCACCATTGGTATTCGAATTCGACGAAAAATTGAACGTAGTTTCTGAATACTACCTTGGAAAATAAAAAATTGTAAGTCTAGAATTGATTTCTAGGCTTTTTATGTTAGTATGGTAGTATGATAAGGAATAAAAAACAAGATTATGTATTGGTCTACAAGCAACCAGCGTCAACAACATATAAGGGCTGGGAAGAAGAGGCCTTACCGATAGGTAATGGTTCTCTAGGTGCTAAAATCTTTGGGCTTATAGGGGCTGAGCGGATTCAATTCAATGAAAAGAGTCTTTGGTCTGGAGGTCCACTTCCTGATAGTTTAGATTATCAGGGTGGAAATCTTCAGGATCAGTATGGTTTTTTAGCTGAGATTCGGCAGGCTTTGGAAAAGAGAGATTACAATCGGGCTAAGGAACTGGCTGAACAGCACCTAGTTGGGCCCCAAACGAGTCAATATGGGACCTATCTGTCCTTTGGAGATATTTTCATTGAGTTTAGTAATCAAGGCAAGACTTTGTCTCAGGTGACGGACTATCAGAGACAGCTGAATATCAGTAAGGCGCTTGCGATGACTTCTTATGCCTATAAGGGAACGCGATTTGAACGTGAAGTCTTTGCAAGTTTTCCAGATGATCTCTTGATTCAGCGCTTTACTAAGGAAGGGTTGGAAACTCTAGATTTTACTATAGAACTGTCGCTAAGTCGTGATTTGGCTTCTGATGGAAAGTATGAGCAGGAAAAATCTGATTACAAGGAGTGCCAGCTGGATATCACTTCTTCTCATATCTTGATGAAGGGGCGGGTTAAGGATAATGATCTGCGGTTTGCTAGTTATCTAGCTTGGGAAACGGATGGAGACATTATAGTCAGGTCAGATAAGGTTCAGATATCAGAAGCCAGTTATGCCAATCTCTTCTTGGCGGCTAAGACAGATTTTGCCCAAAATCCTGCTAGTAATTATCGCAAGAAACTAGATTTAGAGCAACAGGTGATAGACTTGGTGGAGATAGCTAAAGAAAAGGGCTATGCCCAATTGAAATCAAGGCATATTCAGAACTACCAAGCCTTATTCCAACGTGTTCAATTGGATTTGGGAGCTGAAGTTGACGCATCCACTACAGATGATTTGCTAAAAAGTTATAAGCCACAAGAGGGACAGGCTTTGGAGGAGCTGTTCTTCCAGTATGGACGGTATTTATTGATTAGTTCTTCTAGAGACTGTCCAGATGCTCTACCAGCTAACCTACAGGGAGTCTGGAATGCGGTCGACAATCCTCCTTGGAATTCGGACTATCACTTAAATATCAATCTGCAGATGAATTATTGGCCAGCCTATGTTACCAATCTCCTAGAGACGGCTTTCCCAGTTATCAATTATATAGATGATTTGCGTGTCTATGGTCGTCTAGCGGCTGCAAGGTATGCAGGAATCGTCTCTCAGGAAGGGGAGGAGAATGGTTGGTTGGTTCATACTCAAGCGACTCCCTTTGGTTGGACGGCACCTGGTTGGGATTACTATTGGGGTTGGTCACCAGCTGCCAATGCATGGATGATGCAAACCGTTTATGAAGCCTATTCATTTTATAGGGACCAAGACTATCTCAGGGAGAAAATTTATCCCATGTTGAGGGAAACGGTTCGTTTTTGGAATGATTTTTTACATAAGGATCAGCAGGCGCAGCGTTGGGTATCTTCTCCGTCTTATTCTCCAGAACATGGTCCGATTTCGATTGGCAATACCTATGACCAATCTCTGATTTGGCAATTATTCCATGATTTTATTCAGGCTGCTCAGGAATTGGGGCTGAATGAGGACTTGTTGACTGAAGTCAAGGAAAAATTTGATTTACTAAATCCTCTTCAAATCACTCAATCTGGTCGAATCAGGGAGTGGTATGAGGAGGAAGAGCAATGAGAAAGTGGAGGCCCAGCATCGGCACGCTTCCCATCTGGTGGGACTCTATCCTGGAACTCTCTTTAGCTATAAGGGAAAAGAGTATCTTGAAGCGGCGCGTGCTAGCCTCAATGATCGTGGAGATGGCGGCACAGGCTGGTCTAAGGCCAATAAGATCAATCTTTGGGCGCGTCTAGGAGATGGCAATCGATCCCATAAATTATTAGCAGAGCAGTTAAAGTCATCCACCTTGCCAAATCTTTGGTGTAGCCACCCTCCTTTTCAGATAGATGGTAATTTTGGTGCTACTAGTGGCATGGCAGAAATGTTGCTCCAGTCTCATGCAGCTTATCTGGTACCTCTAGCCGCCCTACCCGATGCATGGTCATCAGGTTCCGTTTCAGGCTTAATGGCACGTGGACATTTTGAAGTTAGCATGAGGTGGGCGGATAAAAAACTCTTACAGTTGACCATTTTATCAAGAAGTGGAGGAGATTTGCGAGTCTCTTATCCAGATATTGAGAAGAGTGTGATTAAAATGAATCAAGAAAAAATAAAAGCGAAATGCATGGGGAAAGATTGTATTTCGGTGGCAACAGCAGAAGGCGATCTGGTTCAATTTTATTTTTAAGAAGATGATGGAAGGCAGTGGTTTGAGACTGCCTTTTTGAAGGATTTGAGAATGTAAGCAGTTTCCAACTAGTTGAAAAAGCGTTATAATGGTAGTAGGAAGTAATTTGTTTGAGAGAGGGTGGGTCTGATGGCTTATATTGAGATGAAACACTGTTACAAGCGGTATCAGGTTGGGGACACGGAGATTGTGGCCAATCGT
This sequence comes from Streptococcus sp. 27098_8_76, assembly GCF_041432315.1. Classification (GTDB taxonomy): domain Bacteria; phylum Bacillota; class Bacilli; order Lactobacillales; family Streptococcaceae; genus Streptococcus. Next base: position 154,940 of record NZ_JAPVZI010000002.1, read on the forward strand.
GATGTGAATTTTGAGATTGAGAAGGGTGAATTGGTTATTATCCTTGGTGCATCTGGTGCAGGTAAGTCAACAGTTCTCAATCTCCTAGGGGGAATGGATACCAATGATGAGGGGGAAATCTGGATTGATGGTGCCAATATTGCAGACTATAGTTCCCACCAGCGAACCAATTACCGCCGCAATGATGTCGGATTTGTTTTTCAGTTTTATAATCTAGTTTCCAATCTAACAGCTAAGGAAAATGTGGAGTTGGCTTCAGAAATCGTGACAGATGCCTTGAATCCTGAGCAGGTCTTGACAGATGTAGGTCTGGTTCATCGTCTCAATAACTTTCCAGCCCAGCTTTCTGGAGGGGAGCAACAGCGAGTCTCCATTGCACGCGCGGTAGCTAAAAATCCTAAAATTCTCCTTTGTGATGAACCGACTGGAGCCTTGGATTATCAGACAGGTAAGCAGGTTTTGAAAATTCTCCAAGACATGTCTCGTCAAAAGGGAGCGACGGTGATCATCGTGACTCATAATGGAGCTTTGGCGCCCATTGCTGATCGCGTGATTCATATGCACGATGCCAGTGTCAAGGATGTGGTGATGAACCAGCATCCTCAGGATATCGACAGTTTGGAGTACTAGCATGATCAAGCGAAAAACCTATTGGAAGGACTTAATTCAGTCCTTCACAGGCTCCAAGGGGCGTTTTTTATCCATCTTAACCTTGATGATGTTAGGATCTCTAGCCTTAGTAGGTCTCAAAGTGACTAGCCCCAACATGGAGGCGACAGCTAATGCTTATTTAACAACTGCTCAAACCTTGGATTTAGCAGTTATGTCTAATTATGGTTTGGATCAAGCAGATCAAGAAGAACTAGAACAGATAGAGGGCGCAGAGGTTGAGTTTGGCTATTTGACAGATGTGACTATGGAAAATGGGCAGGATGCTATTCGGCTGTACTCCAAACCAGAGCGAATTTCAACCTTTCAGCTAAGAGAGGGACGACTTCCTCAGTCAGACAAGGAAATCGCTTTGGCCACTCATTTGCAAGGCCAATATAGCGTGGGACAGGAGATTAGTATTAAAGAAAAAGAAGAGGGTCATTCCTCTTTAAAAGACCATACTTATACCATTACTGGTTTTGTGGATTCAGCTGAAATCCTCTCCCAGCGAGATATGGGCTACGCAGGAAGTGGAAGTGGGACTTTGACCGCTTACGGAGTGATTTTACCTAGTCAGTTTAATCAGAAAGTCTACAATATCGCTCGTTTGAAATATCAAGATTTAGCAGGCTTAAATGCTTTTTCATCAGCCTATGAAGAAAAATCCAAGCAACATCAGGAAGACCTTGAACAAGCTCTATCAGATAATGGCAAGGCACGTTTGCAAGTCTTGAAAAAAGAAGGCCAAGAGTCTCTAGACAAAGGGCAAGAGACCCTTAATAAGACTCAGACTAATCTGCAGGAAGGCAAGCGTCGTTTAGCAGCTGCTCAAGCTCGTTTACAGGCGCAGGAAAGTCAACTAGCCTTGCTACCTCAAGCTCAGAGAGAGCAAGCTAATGCTCAACTTATCCAAGCCAAGCAGGAATTGGACAAGGAAGAAGATAAACTAAAGCAAGCTGAACAAAGTCTAGCTCAAGAAAAGGAAAAATTAGAAAAACATCAGAAAGTCTTGGATGATTTGGCTGATCCCAAGTATCAGGTTTATAATCGTCAGACCATGCCAGGTGGTCAGGGCTACCTCATGTACAGCAATGCTTCAGCCAGTATTCGGGCAGTGGGCAATATCTTTCCTGTAGTGCTTTATGCCGTAGCAGCTATGGTGACCTTTACAACCATGACTCGCTTTGTGGACGAAGAGCGAACTCATGCAGGGATTTTTAAGGCCTTGGGCTATCGCAGTAAGGACATTATCGCCAAATTTCTCCTTTACGGTCTGGTAGCTGGGACTGTCGGCACAGCTCTAGGCAGCGTGCTTGGCCATTATTTACTAGCTAGTGTAATTTCAAGTGTCATTACAAAAGGCATGGTGGTAGGAGAAACCCAGATTCAGTTCTATTGGAACTATAGTTTACTAGCTCTTGTTTTGAGTTGGTTGGCGAGTGTGTTACCAGCCTATCTGGTGGCTCGGAAGGAACTGCACGATGAAGCAGCCCAGCTTTTACTGCCTAAACCACCTGTTAAAGGAGCTAAAATCTTACTGGAGCGCATCGGTTTTATTTGGCGTCGTCTCAGTTTCACCCATAAGGTAACAGCTCGTAATATCTTTCGTTATAAACAACGGATGTTGATGACAATCTTTGGTGTGGCAGGTTCTGTAGCTCTGCTCTTTGCAGGCTTGGGAATCCAATCCTCTGTGGCAGGAGTTCCGTCTAGGCAGTTTCAACAAATCCAACAGTATCAAATGATTGTCTCTGAAAATCCTAGTGCGACCAATCAAGACAAGGCAAATCTAGAAGAAGTGTTGAAAGGGCAGGATATTCAAGCCTACCAGAAAATTTATTCTAAGACGCTAGACAAGGATTTCAAAGGCAAGTCTGGTCTTCAGACCATTACTCTTATGATGACAGAGAAGGAAGATTTGACTCCCTTTATTCATCTGCAACATCATCAGCAAGAGCTGACATTAAAAGATGGCGTCGTTATTACAGCTAAACTCGCCCAGCTGGCAGGTGTTAAGGTTGGACAGACTTTAGAAATTGAAGGTAAGGAGCTAAAGGTAGCCGCTATTACTGAGAACTATGTTGGTCACTTTATTTATATGAACCAAGCCAATTATGAGCAACTTTATGGTCATCTACCCCAAGCCAACACTTATTTGGTCTCGTTAAGAGATACCAGTGCTACTAGTATCGAAAGACAGGCCGGCTTACTTATGAATCAAGCTGCGGTGTCCAGCGTTGTCCAAAATGCTTCAGCCATTCGACTCTTTGACTCTGTTGCTAGCTCACTCAATCAGACCATGACTATCTTAGTTATCGTGTCGGTTCTATTGGCTATTGTTATCCTCTACAATCTGACTAACATCAACGTGGCTGAGAGAATCCGTGAACTCTCTACTATCAAGGTGCTCGGTTTTCATAATAAAGAAGTCACTCTTTACATTTATCGTGAGACGATTGTCTTGTCCCTTGTGGGAATCGTACTTGGTCTGGTATCAGGTTTCTATTTACACCAATTTCTGATTCAAATGATTTCGCCTGCGACTATTCTCTTTTATCCGCAGGTAGGCTGGGAGGTCTATGTAATCCCAGGGGCAGCAGTAAGCATCATCTTGACCCTGCTTGGTTTCTTTGTCAATCATCATCTGAGAAAGGTTGACATGCTTGAAGCTTTGAAATCTGTAGAGTAATACTCTTTGAAAATCTCTTCAAACCACGTCAGCTTCACCTTGCCGTGGCTAGATTCCTAGTTTGCTCTTTGATTTTCATTGAGTATAAGGTGGTTGTTTTTAGCTGATTGAACTTATAATTACTTGTAAACAAAAATCCTCCGTTTCAAAGAGCAGGAAACTCTTTGTGACAGAGGATTTTTTTCTATAGTTCTTTAGCAGCTGCAATTGCGGCTTCGAAGTTGGGTTCTGAGTTGATATTGTCCACGTATTCAACGTAGCGAATAGTGTTGTCGGTATCAAGGACAAAGACTGCGCGTGCCAATAGGTGCCATTCATTAATTAAGAGAGCGTAATCACGTCCAAAGGAATGGTCGAAATAGTCTGAGAGCATGATGGCATTTTCAATGCCTTCAGCACCGCACCAACGTTTTTGAGCAAAAGGGAGGTCCATGGAAACAGTCAAGACAACCGTATTATCCAGTTCAGCCAGTTCTTCATTAAAACGACGCGTTTGAGTTGAGCAGATGCCTGTATTGATAGAAGGTACGACACTCAAGACTTTTTTCTTGCCATCAAAATCAGCCAGAGATTTTTTAGAAAGGTCTGTTGTAGTGAGTGAAAAATCAAGTGCCTTGTCGCCAACTTGTAGTTGTTTACCTGTAAAGCTCACAGAATTTCCGAGAAAAGTTACCATAAGATACTCCAATCTTTTTTCTTCCATTGTAGCTGGAACAGTCAGAATTTTCCAATGATTTGACTGGAAATGTGGGCATAGAAAAAACGCCAGCTCATGAGAGAATGACGTTTTTCAGAGGCTTATACTCAATGAAAATCAAAGAGCAAACTAGGAAGCTAGCCGCAGGTTGCTCAAAGCACTGCTTTGAGGTTGCAGATAAAGCTGACGTGGTTTGAATTTGATTTTCGAAGAGTATTATTTTGCCAATCCTTCAGCAATCTTGTCAAGGTTGTATTTCATCATGTTGTAGTAGCTATCGCCTTCTTTACCTTGTTCTGCGATAGAGTCAGTAAAGATTTGTGCGTAGATTGGGATGTTTGTGTCTTGAGATACAGTTTTCATTGGACGGTCATCCACACTTGATTCTACAAAGAGGGAAGGAGTTTTTGTTTGGCGAAGTTTTTCAACCAAGGTCTTGATTTGGTCAGGAGTTCCTTCTTCTTCAGTGTTGATTTCCCAGATATAGGCACTTGGGACACCGTAGGCTTTAGAGAAGTATTTGAAGCATCCTTCGCTGGTTACAATGAGTTTTTTCTCAGCAGGGATGTTGTTAAATTTCTCCTTAGCTTCCTTGTCAAGTTTGTCTAGCTTATCAGTATATTCTTTAAGATTTTTTTCGTAGAATTCCTTGTTGCTAGGGTCTTTAGCGCTCAATTGTTTTGCGATATTTTTAGCAAAGATCATCCCATTTTCAAGGTTAAGCCAAGCGTGTGGGTCTTCTTTGCCTTTTTCGTTTTGACCTTCAAGGTAGATAACATCAACGCCTTCGCTGACTGCAAAGTAGTCTTTGTTTTCAGTTTTCTTGGCATTTTCTACCAATTTTGTAAACCAAGCATTGCCACCTGTTTCAAGGTTGATACCGTTATAGAAAATCAAATCAGCTTGAGAAGTTTTCTTAACGTCTTCAGGGAGTGGTTCGTATTCGTGTGGGTCTTGGCCAACAGGAACGATACTGTGAAGATCAATCTTGTCACCAGCAATATTTTTAGTAATATCAGCGATGATTGAGTTTGTAGCAACAACTTTTAGTTTTTGACCAGAAGCTGCATCTTTTTTTCCACTAGCACATGCTACAAGAGCGATGACGGAAAGAAAGAGAACGAGTAATGTACCTAATTTTTTCATTAGATCCTCCAATTTATTGGGGTTTTGCCCCTTATTTTAACAAATGTTTATTTTTCAGTTTCAAATATCGTTGTTTTGGAGCGATAAAGAAGCTAATGAGAAAGAAACTAGCAGCTGTGAGCACGATACTAGAACCTGCCGCAACGTTAAAGCTATAGCCGATAAAGAGCCCCAAAACTGAAGCTATCGCTCCAAAGGTTGAGGAAAGGAAAATCATGCTTTTCAGGCTATTAGCATACAGATAAGCAGTTGCAGCTGGGGTAATCAGCATGGCTACAATCAGGATAGTTCCGACACTTTGCATGGCTGTCACAGACACGAGAGTCAGGAGTACCATGAGAAGGTAGTGATAGAAATTGACAGGCATTCCCATGGCTTTAGCCAAGAGTTCATCAAAGGAAGTTATCAAGAGTTGCTTGAAGAAAATCCAGATTAACAAGAGAATGGCTGCCCCTACACCCATAGTAATAAACATATCCGTATCTTGGACGGCCAGGATATTACCAAAAAGGATATGGAAAAGGTCAGTTGAACTTTTAGCGACACTAATCAAGATGATACCGAGGGCTAAGAAAGAAGAAAAGGTAATGCCGATGGCGGTATCGCTTTTGATAATCGAGTTTCCCTTGATGTAGGTAATGATGATGGCAGCTAGCAATCCAAAGACAATGGCTCCGATAAAGAAGTCAACGCCCAAGATGAAGGAGAGGGCTACACCTGGTAAGACAGCATGTGAAATGGCATCTCCCATGAGTGACATCCCGCGTAGGATGATGAAACATCCTACAGCTCCAGCTACGACCCCGACGACAATGGCTGTTATCAAGGCATTTTGTAAGAAATGGAATTTTTGTAATCCATCGATAAATTCTGCAATCATAGGTCACCTCCATTGAAAAAGAGTCGATTACCGTAAGCTTCTTTGAGATTGGTTTCGGTAAAGGTTTCTTTGGTCGGACCAAAGGCGATCACTTCTCGATTGACAAGTAAGACTTGATCGAAGTAGTGGGGAACCTTGCTGAGGTCATGGTGGACGATGAGAACCGTCTTCCCAGCTTTTTTCAGATCTCTCAGCGTATTCATGATGATTTCCTCACTGACAGAGTCAATCCCAACAAAGGGTTCATCCAAGAGGATATAGTCGGCTTCCTGCACCAAACATCTGGCAATCAAGACCCGCTGGAATTGACCTCCAGACAGTTGACTGATTTGCCGTTCAGCATAGTCAGCTAGACCGACGATTTCAAGGGCTTCTTGCACTTTCTTCCAATGTTTAGCCTTTAAACTGTGAAAGAGAGGGATAGAGGGAAAGAGTCCTAACGAGACACATTCCTTGACCTTGATGGGAAAGTTGTAGTCGATATTGATTTTTTGTTCGACATAGGCAATTCGGTGTAAGGATTTTTTAACTTCCTTGTCATCGAGAAATGCCTGACCTTGATGTGGGATAATTCCCAGCATACCTTTTAATAATGTTGATTTCCCAGCACCGTTTGGACCAATGATTCCGGTAATTGTTGGTCCTTGGAGCACTAGTGAAATATCCTTAAGTGCCAACGTTTCTTTGTAGGAGACACTAAGGTTTTCGATACGTATCATAAACTTGTATTCCTCCTGCCTCTTAATATACATTAAAAAAAAAATTAAGTCAAGTTAATTTTTAAAAAAATTAAAATAATAACTGAAAAATGATGGAAAAGGAAAGTTCATTTTTAATTGCATTCCAAGGTAATTTTTGTTAAGCTAAAAACAAGTACAAATGAAAGCGAGAACACGATGACACGTTATCAAGATGATTTTTATGATGCAATCAATGGAGAATGGCAGAAGACAGCTGAAATCCCAGTAGATAAGTCTCAAACGGGAGGTTTTGTTGATTTAGATCAGGAAATTGAAGACCTGATGCTGGCGACAACAGACAAGTGGTTGGCAGGAGAAGAGGTGCCTGAGGATACTATCTTGGCAAACTTTGTCAAATACCACCGCCTAGTTCGCGATTTTGACAAGAGAGAAGCTGACGGTATCAAACCTGTCTTACCACTCCTTAAAGTATTCCAAGAATTAGAGACTTTTGCGGATTTTACAGCTAGACTAGCAGAGTTTGAACTTGCAGGAAAACCGAACTTCCTTCCTTTTGGTGTATCGCCAGACTTTATGGATGCTAGAATCAATGTTCTATGGGCTAGTGCTCCAAGCACAATTCTGCCAGATACGACCTACTATGCTGAAGACCATCCTCAGCGCGAAGAGCTCTTGACTCTTTGGAAAGAAAGCAGTGCAAATCTTCTCAAGGCATATGATTTCTCTGATGAAGAAATTGAAGACTTGTTAGAGAAAAGACTAGAATTGGACCGTCGAGTTGCGGCAGTGGTGCTCTCTAATGAAGAAAGTTCAGAATATGCTAAACTCTACCATCCATATTCTTATGAAGATTTCAAGAAATTTGCGCCTGCCCTACCTTTGGATGACTTCTTCCAAGCCGTTCTTGGACAAGTGCCAGACAAGGTTATTGTAGATGAGGAACGTTTCTGGCAAGCAGCAGAGCGATTCTATAGTGAAGAGGCATGGCCTCTCCTTAAGGCAACCTTAATTTTAAGTGTTGTTAATCTCTCAACCAGCTATTTAACAGAAGAAATTCGTGTCTTGTCAGGTGCCTATAGCCGTGCGCTTTCAGGAGTTCCAGAAGCCAAAGACAAGGTCAAGGCGGCTTATCAACTAGCACAAGGTCCTTTCAAACAAGCCTTGGGTCTCTGGTATGCCCATGAAAAATTCTCTCCAGAAGCTAAGGCAGACGTAGAGAAAAAAGTGGCAACCATGATTGATGTCTATAAGGAACGTTTGGCTAAAAATGACTGGCTGACTCCTGAAACTCGTGACAAGGCCATCGTCAAACTCAATGTCATCAAGCCTTATATCGGTTACCCAGAAGAATTGCCAGAACGCTACAAGGACAAGGTAGTGGATGAAACGGCTAGCCTTTTTGACAATGCTCTATCCTTTGCGCGTGTGGAAATCAAGCACAGTTGGAGCAAGTGGAACCAGCCTGTAGACTACAAGGAGTGGGGCATGCCTGCTCATATGGTCAATGCTTACTACAATCCACAGAAGAACCTAATTGTCTTTCCAGCAGCTATTTTACAAGCACCTTTCTATGACTTGCATCAGTCATCTTCTGCTAACTACGGTGGTATTGGGGCAGTTATTGCCCATGAAATTTCCCACGCCTTTGATACCAACGGAGCATCCTTTGATGAAAATGGTAGCCTCAAGGATTGGTGGACAGAGAGCGACTATGCTGCCTTCAAGGAGAAAACACAAAAAGTTATTGACCAGTTTGATGGACAGGATTCTTATGGAGCAACCATCAACGGTAAATTGACTGTATCAGAAAATGTGGCTGACTTGGGAGGAATCGCAGCAGCGCTTGAAGCAGCTAAGAGAGAACCAGACTTCTCAGCAGAAGAGTTCTTCTACAACTTCGGTCGCATCTGGCGCATGAAAGGTCGTCCAGAATTTATGAAACTTTTGGCTAGCGTCGATGTGCACGCACCAGCCAAACTCCGTGTCAATGTGCAAGTACCAAACTTCGATGATTTCTTTACAACCTATGATGTCAAAGAAGGTGACGGTATGTGGCGTTCACCAGAAGAGCGCGTGATTATTTGGTAATGCAAAGAAGCAAGTAATTAGAAAAAGGCATCCAATCAGGTCTGAAAACTTGATTGGATGCCTTTTATAATGGAAAGACTTGCTGGATAGTTTACTTAATTGTCATCATATTACTAGAAAAAGGGATTGAAGGTCTTTTCGTGAGCGATGGTCGTAGCTGGACCATGTCCTGGATAGACATCGTAGTTTGGTAGGGTGAAGAGTTGAGTCTGGATACTATGGAGGAGTTGTTCCATACTACCAGTTGGAAGGTCGGTCCGTCCGATTGTTTCACGGAATAGAGCATCACCTGTCAAGACTAGGTGAGCATCAGGAAAGACGATAGAAACGCCGCCGATAGAGTGACCTGGTGTTGGCAAAACGGTGAAACGAAATTCCTCTAATTGATATTCCTCATGAAAGACAAAGGTGCGTTCAGCCGGTTTTGTGACCACATCTGCCATATCATCGTGGCGAGGTAGCCCAGAGAGATTATCGACAGGAGTGTAGAGCCAGCTGGCTTCACTCTCTGCGATATAGACAGGAGGATTGCCAAAAGTCTCACGAACCAAGTCCAAGCTCATGATATGGTCATAATGGGCATGGGTCAATAGAATGGCACAGATCGGTTTGTTGATCTTCTCGATGGTCTGACGAATGGCTTCCCAATGGCTACCAGGATCGACAACGATGAGGTGCTTTTCGCCCTCTAGATAATAGGTATTTTCATAGGCAACAGGATTTACAGTTTTATGGATTTTCATATTAGCTCCAATCTCAAAGAATGTACTAAGACAAGTATAGCACAGTTAGGAAGAATAAGTAAGGATTTAAAATGAACTTAAAAACCAGCATGACTAGATGAAGACAGGCTGGTTATCAATTTATCAATATTGGAGAGGTGTCAATTGCCCTTCATAGGTTGCATAAACTCCGTCATTAGCTTGTTTGATAGATGTGATGTTTAGAGTGCCACCGTAATTGGCTTCTCGTTTATCGCTATATTCACTATAAATTATCCTATTGGGCAGGTTCTGGTCGTTAGCATAGTATTGAACGACTGTTTTTTTATAGCTTTGTTGGCTGAATAGGAACAGGCAGCTAACTCCTAACACTAGGAGAGCAAAGATAGAAATAGCAGTTTTTTTCATAGGTGTTCTCCTTATAAACTAAAGGATAAAAGAAAGTATCTTGAGGATTTTTATACTCTTCGAAAATCTCTTTAAACCGCGTCAACGTCGCCTTGCCGTATATATGTGACTGACTTTGTCAGTCTTATCTACAACCTCAAAGCGGTGCTTTGAGTAACCTGCGGCTAGTTTCCTAGTTTGCTCTTTGATTTTCATTGAGTATTAATTCCAAAATCCAGTCAAGGTACCAGTGTATGTGACACGAGTTCTACTGTTTAGCTTTCGTATCTTCAAGGAAATTGAGGGAAGTCAGAAAGTCTTTGGGTTACAATATGGTTTCCGTTCTTCTATCTCTCCTTCTATCACCTAAGTTTAAAATCTAACTTCGTAATATATTATATACTAACAATTCAGAATTGTCAATCAATTCTGAATTATTTTTTTCTTATTCTGTTCCAATCTAGTTTTCATATTCTTAAAAAAGTGATAAAATGGTAGGAAGAATTGGAGAGTATAGATGCCAAAAGAAGTGAATTTAACAGGCGATGAGGTTGTCGCTTTAACGCAAAAATATTTATCAAAAGAAGATGTTGCTTTTGTCCATAAGGCCTTGGTCTATGCGGTGGATTGCCACAGTGGTCAGTATCGCAAATCAGGCGAGCCTTATATCATTCACCCTATCCAAGTGGCAGGTATTTTAGCCAAACTCAAGCTAGATGCTGTAACGGTAGCTTGTGGTTTCTTGCACGATGTGGTGGAGGATACAGATGCGACCTTGGACGATTTGGAAAGAGAGTTTGGTCCTGATGTGCGGGTAATCGTAGATGGGGTTACCAAGCTTGGTAAGGTCGAGTACAAATCAATCGAGGAGCAATTAGCGGAAAATCATCGTAAGATGCTCATGGCCATGTCTGAGGACATCCGTGTTATCTTGGTTAAACTGTCTGACCGTTTGCACAATATGCGGACCCTAAAGCACCTTCGAAAAGACAAGCAGGAGCGCATTTCCAAAGAAACCATGGAAATCTATGCCCCACTTGCCCACCGTCTGGGGATTTCCAGTGTCAAATGGGAATTGGAAGACCTGTCTTTCCGTTATCTCAATCCAACGGAGTTTTACAAGATTACCCATATGATGAAGGAAAAGCGCAGGGAGCGTGAAGCCTTGGTGGATGAGGTGGTCACAAAATTAGAGGAATATACGACAGATCGTCACCTAAAAGGGAAGATTTACGGTCGTCCCAAGCATATTTACTCGATTTTCCGCAAAATGCAGGACAAGAGAAAACGGTTTGAGGAAATCTATGACCTGATTGCCATTCGTTGTATTTTAGACACCCAAAGTGATGTTTACGCCATGTTGGGTTATGTGCATGAACTTTGGAAACCGATGCCTGGTCGTTTCAAAGACTATATCGCTAACCGCAAGGCCAATGGTTACCAGTCTATCCATACGACAGTTTATGGGCCAAAAGGACCGATTGAGTTCCAAATTCGGACCAAGGCCATGCACGAGGTGGCTGAGTACGGGGTTGCGGCTCACTGGGCTTATAAGAAAGGCGTTAAGGGGCAGGTTAACAGCAAGGAATCTGCTATTGGGATGAACTGGATCAAGGAGATGATGGAGCTCCAAGACCAGGCTGATGATGCCAAGGAATTTGTGGACTCTGTCAAGGAAAACTATCTGGCTGAGGAGATTTACGTCTTTACCCCAGATGGAGCTGTCCGTTCTCTTCCCAAAGATTCAGGACCGATTGACTTTGCCTATGAAATCCATACCAAGGTTGGTGAAAAAGCGACTGGTGCCAAGGTCAATGGTCGTATGGTTCCTCTGACAACCAAGTTAAAAACTGGGGATCAGGTTGAAATTGTCACCAACCCGAATTCATTTGGTCCTAGCCGTGACTGGCTCAATATGGTCAAGACCAGCAAGGCGCGTAACAAGATTCGTCAGTTCTTTAAAAACCAAGATAAGGAACTGTCAGTCAACAAGGGTCGTGAGATGTTGATGGCCCAGTTCCAAGAAAACGGCTATGTGGCAAATAAATTCATGGACAAGCGCCACATGGACCAAGTTCTACAAAAGACCAGCTACAAGACAGAAGAATCCCTCTTTGCGGCTATTGGTTTTGGAGAAATTGGAGCTATTACTGTCTTTAACCGTCTGACTGAAAAGGAACGTCGTGAGGAAGAACGTGCCAAGGCCAAGGCGGAGGCAGAAGAACTTGTCAAGGGTGGCGAAGTCAAGGTTGAAAACAAAGAAACCCTCAAGGTCAAGCATGAGGGTGGTGTGGTCATTGAAGGTGCCTCAGGTCTCCTAGTGCGGATTGCCAAGTGTTGTAATCCTGTTCCTGGTGACGATATTGTCGGCTATATTACCAAGGGCCGTGGTGTGGCTATTCACCGTGTGGACTGTATGAACCTGCGTGCCCAAGAAAACTACGAGCAACGTCTCCTTGATGTGGAATGGGAAGACCAGTACTCAAACTCAAATAAGGAGTATATGGCCCATATTGATATTTACGGTCTCAACCGTACAGGACTGTTGAACGATGTACTGCAAGTTCTTTCAAACACAACCAAGAATATATCAACAGTCAACGCCCAACCAACTAAGGATATGAAGTTTGCCAATATCCATGTGTCCTTTGGCATTGCCAACCTCTCTACATTGACCACGGTTGTGGACAAGATTAAGAGTGTGCCAGAAGTCTACTCTGTCAAACGGACTAACGGTTAATTGCCCGAGCTCTTACTAGAAAGGCTATTATGAAAATCATTATCCAACGGGTTACAAAAGCCCAAGTGAGTATCGAAGGTCAGATTCAGGGGAAAATCAATCAGGGGCTCTTATTGCTGGTTGGTGTAGGACCAGAGGACCAAGAGGAAGATTTGGACTATGCTGTGAGAAAGCTTGTCAACATGCGGATTTTTTCAGACGCAGAAGGCAAGATGAACCTGTCTGTCAAAGATATTGAAGGAGAACTCCTTTCTATTTCTCAGTTTACCCTCTTTGCGGATACTAAGAAAGGCAATCGTCCAGCCTTTACAGGTGCAGCCAAGCCTGATATGGCATCAGACTTCTATGACGCTTTCAATCAAAAATTAGCGCAAGAAGTACCCGTTCAGACAGGTATCTTTGGAGCGGATATGCAAGTTGAGCTGGTCAATGACGGACCAGTTACCATTATCCTAGATACTAAAAATAGATAAGAAAGACCAAGCCCAGTCGGCTTGGTTTTTCTCATCTATCATAAAATACTCCAAAATGAAATCGTTTCTTGATAGGCTTTTGGGAAGTCTCTTTTCAGTCTTTGGCTTATGCGATAGGAAGAGATGAGATGTCCTAGGATTAGGAGAGTTCCCTGAAGGAGAAGTGGCACACCACTCAAACATATCAAGGAGAGAATCATCAGGCTATCCCATAGAAGGATTTGTAAGGCAAAATGCCAGAATTTTGGTCTAATCTGGGAATAGAGGTGACTAAAGTGGTCACAAAGCTGGTTTGAAAGATAGGCCAATAGCACAGGGTGAAAGAAAATGAGCCAACCACTATAAATTAAAATCCAATCCCAAGTGAGCCCCTCTTTAAATGTCAAAAATGCCAGCATAATTCCATCGATGGCAAGGAGCTCAATGGTTTTGATGAAGATGATTTTTTTCATGCTAAAACCTCCTTTTTTCATCTGTTAGTGACGTAATATTGAATATAATTATTATACAATATTTAGTTGGAATGTGAAAGCGTTTACTATCTTTTTTCTTTGAAACAAAGTATAAATTTCTAATTATCTTTTTATATTTTCTTAAATGCTCGTAAAGCCTTATTCTATGTGCTTTCGAGTATTTTTACTGTAGGAAGATACTTCACGTTTCTTTGCATATTTCCTCATGTCTTAGCTGTCAGAAGTGGTAAATAAGTAGTAAATTCATTTGTACTACTAAGCAACAAGACGCTCCTGTTGCTTCTCTTTATTCAAGCGTTTCATTTCTGCCATTGCAGAATCGAATGTTGCATGTGCGTAATAGTTCAGCGTCATGGCTATATTAGCATGTCCCATAATGTACTGTAATGCCTTTGGATTCATTCCTGCATTTGCATAGTTGGTACAGAATGTATGTCGCAAACTATGTGGAGTGATGTGTGGCAATTTATCCTCGTTATACTTATTGTATTTCTTAACAAGACCTTTCATCATGCCGTTGTAATCACTTGCCACTTTTGGATAGTTCTTTCTATTAAGAAAGAGGAAATCACTATATCCATCAATCTCAACACGCTTATCATTCTTTCGATTCGCTAACACTCGCTTAAATGCTTGATAGGCTTCTTCAACCATAGGAACTTGACGTTCGCCACTTTTGGTCTTTGGTGTTTCAATGTAGTACCCAATTTCAGTATCTCTCAATAGCTGATGGTCTATATTGACAAGACGATTCTCAAAATCTAAATCTGGAAGTGTCAAACCACCAAACTCTGAAATACGAAGACCTGTTTTTAAGAGTATCAGAATTTCATCATAATTTTTGCTGTAGGTTTTATCAGCTTTTGCAAAGGCTAACAGTTTTTCTTCCTGTTCTTCTGTTAGTACGGTCTTAGGGACAGTATCATCATCAAGAACTGCTTTCAGTTGAAAGTCAAATGGATTCTTCCGAACACAATCATCTTGTATAGCAATATAGAATGAAGCCTTTAAAGAACGTTTGTAGTTATTGATGGTTTGATAAGCATAACCATTTTCACTCATTCTAATAGCCCATTCTTTAGCGTCTGATGGCTTAATACTGTCAATACTTCTTACACCTAACTTGTCTTTCTTCAAAATATCCATAAGATATTTGCGTCCAGTTTCAGTGTTTTTTCTAACCTTTGGTCTTTGAGCGTTCTGTTTTGCGTAAAGCTGGCAGAGTGTCATTTTCTTTCCTACAACATCAATACCATCATGAATGTCTTTCTGTAACTCTGCGATTTTCTCTCTAAGTGAGATACAATCACGCTTTCCTGCTGGTACTCGGTCTGTAGCCACAAGTTTCCACGAGTAAACAAATTGCGGTTCTCCAAATGAATCTATATATTTGTATAAGTATCTTCCGTCTTTTCGTTGGCTCTCTCCAGTCTTTAAGATTCGACCTTTATTGTCACGTCTTTTTTCTGACATGGCATTTGCTCCTTTCCTTTATGGAAAGAGCCTTGATACGACTTAATACTATTTTATCATATACAAGACCCTTTGGCGACGCTAGATTGCGTCCAATGTATCTATAATTTTTTCAAATTGTTTTCGTTTAATCTGAATACGATTGCCATTCATAATCAGCCAATTTGCATTTTTATTTTCCTCTGCCAAGCGTCGTAGCTTGTTTTCGCCAATACGAAAATATTTTGACGCTTCTTCAATGGTTAGGGTATAACGTTCCCAAATAGGAATGTCAGTCTGCTTCATAAAATCCTCCTTTCCAAATCACTTATTTGGATTTCATAAAAGTTGTTTTACCAGCAATCGAACAGCTTTAGCAAAGCTCACGGGAGTTCCACCCCTGCATGGTTCTCATGTAGCCATACTCATTGCCTGCGACGGTTTTATCACGCTCGGACTATTGACTGTATGGGAGTATCATTATCACGATAAGAATGTCGTTGCAGGCAATCCTGCTAAAGATTGCTTCTCGGATCACTAACATGAATCGCTCGCTATCTTTATAAGATAGGTCATGGCGGTTAGTTCCGTTGGCTCTTTTCTTATCGAAACGTATTCGATTACTTTTATTCAGTTTTCAAAGAACAATGGCTCGTTAGCCTATCAAAACACATTGAAAGCTCAATATGCTTTGGTGGAATAACAAACCTCCCTGTTCGGGAAGCGTGGAATGGTTTAGCACGCTTCCACGAAAGGAGAGAGGATATTACTTAATTTCAAATGACAAAATCTTTGTAATCAGTCTGGTTTCCATTCTTCCACGTAAGACTTCATCAACGACCATACTTTGATTGCCATATTCATCTTTCATAAGTCGTAGGGAACGCTTCGTTATGTACCCTCTGTAATGATGTAGAATCTGGTTAATCGCTTCGGTATCGCCATCTGTTGCCTTTACAATGAGAGGAAAGGGAATCATAGGATATTGTGTTTTCATTCTTCAAATTCCTCCATAAACTTTTTAATTAAGGCTAGTCCACTGGTTCTATGCCGATAGACAGTAGAACGGTTCAATTTCAACAGGTCTGCAATTTCTGAATCGCTCATGTCCATAAAGTAAAACAGCAGTAGAATTTCACGTTTCTTGTCTGGCAACTCACGTAATGCTTCACTCAACAAATCATTTTCAACGCCTACTGATAACCCATTGAGTGTAAAAATCTGAAAGTCAGTTGAATAGTTATCTGTTGTCGCAAACTGGCTAACAAGATAATCGCCAACATCCGAAAAGGACACCTCACGCTTTGCAATCCTTGAAAGATAAAGCATATAATTCTTTCGCTCGTCTTCCATAGCACGTTTACAGATATAGTCAAACTGATTTTCTATTGTGGTCTGAAAAGAAGATGGTTTCATGTTTCTCACCCCCTTTCTGTCTAGGAAAGGAAGTGAGCCTTGCTCGTTTATCTCCTTTCACTCTTAGTCCCAATGTGAAAGGGGGATTTGTTGCATTACTGATAAATAAACTTTGTAAAAAAGTTCTGAATAGCCAAAAAAGCATATAAACAGATTTATTTCTCTGTTTACATGCTTCTGTTATTCTATCTATATGATTTATAAAACCACATTGGTGGACGTACTTATCTATTGCAGATAGACGACTTTTTTTGACAAGAACCCAATGTAAGGAAATTTATTGTATATGATGTACTTCATGGCGACGTTGACCTCCAACAAACCGCCATTTGGAAGTAATATACAATATTTTAACAGCGTAAATAGCACTACCATATAACGGTTTTTTTATTGGCGTTTAGTAGTGCTTTTTATTAAATATAAACCTATAAACCATATAACACGTTTTTCTATACCTGTTTTTAATTCAGTAGGAACAATAAAATGTATAGAGGTGGTCTACTATGCGTAAAAAAGAAGATAAATATGATTTTAGAGCCTTTGGTTTAGCCATTAAAGAAGCTCGATTGAAACGAGGTTTAACTCGTGAACAAGTGGGAGCATTGATTGAAATTGACCCACGGTACTTAACTAATATTGAAAATAAAGGGCAACACCCCAGCATACAAGTTCTTTATGACCTTGTATCGTTACTTCATGTTTCCGTTGATGAATTTTTCTTACCTGCTAATAACTTGGTAAAAAGCACCCGACGATTACAGATAGAGAAATACATGGATAGCTTTACAGACAAAGAACTATCCTTAATGGAATCTTTAGCCAGCGGTATCAACGAAGCAAGAAACATCGAAGACTAATTAAAAGAATCCATACATAACGGAAAGAGCCGATAAAATGAGATTGTATTAATCTCATTTTATCGGCTCTGCGTCTTTGCGTCTGGCTCTGTAATCACAGTTACTTTGAACTGCTTTATTTCAATTAAATTTTCTTGTCTGCATTTCGGACAATAGAGGGGGAATTTTTTTAATTCAGTATCTTCCCTTATCTTTAATCGTGTTTTATTTCCACATACAGGACATGTTGAGGCGGTAAGTTTGCTAGTCAAGGAGTAAAACGACGAAGATTAGCATTTACTTCCGCCCATGCGATAGCTGTCCGTGATTGACAAGTGCTAGCACGCAGACAGAACGGAGATAGCGAACCGCTGAGTGTGTCGCTCTGCTCGTAAAAGCTTAGAAACCTTTGAACGAAAGGGATAATGAAAGCCTTGATTGCAAGGCTTTTTGCTTTATGGTGGGTAAGTATCAGAGTGAGAAAATTTTTGGAATGAGTAGAAGTGATAGCTAGAAATTATCAGTTTCTATTTCCATTTACCCTGTGGGTACGTGTTTGTTTCCATTGACAAGGAGTTTGTGGGAATAGAAATGTACCCACCTTGTTTGAATCAAGTGAAGTGTAGTTGAAGGAAATCTGTTGAAAGCAATACTTCATTTTACCGAATAAGTAATAATTTAGGCAACTTCAAATCGATTAAAAAAAACTATTTTAAAGGTTAAGAGTAGACAAAAATTGTCCACTCTTTTTTGCAAACTCAATTTATCAATAAATGAAATGAGGGAATGTAAAATGAAATATTTTGAGGTTGAGTTAGAAAATCCTGATGAATTTTTAAAACTACAAACAGAAGATTTTGTGAAAGCTAATCGCTTGCTACTAAGGAAGATAATCCAGAGCGTTACAGTCTATGAAGAAAACTTCGTCATATCCTTTAAATCTGGCATCGAATTGGAAGTATGAGTCTCATTCCATAACTTTTATATTGAACAAATCATCTTGTTGTGTTATACTATAAATTGATATAAACAAAGATGTAGGAGGAACCGAAACTATGACAGCCTCAATGCGTTTAAGATAAGCTGGCAATAAAAAAAGCAGAATCTATACCCGATGATAGGCTTTTTTGTTGTGCTTATTTATACGATATTGAGCATTCATTAGTTACGGTGAGGATATTGGTTATTTAACTATACCTTTATTTAACTATGTCTTTAATATGAATGTTTCCAAATTGTATGTATGCAGACCAAAAGCCACATTGTGGGGTTTGGCCTGCATTTTTTATTGCCTAGAATGCTATTCAAAATAGAAATTCAAGCAAAATAATATGCAGGAGATAATATAAATGGAAAAATACAACAATTGGAAACGAAAATTTTATGCAATATGGGCAGGGCAAGCAGTATCATTAATCACTAGTGCCATCCTGCAAATGGCGATTATTTTTTACCTTACAGAAAAAACAGGATCTGCGATGGTCTTGTCTATGGCTTCATTAGTAGGTTTTTTACCCTATGCGATTTTGGGACCTGCCATTGGTGTGCTAGTGGATCGTCATGATAGGAAGAAGATAATGATTGGTGCCGATTTAATTATCGCAGCAGCTGGTGCAGTGCTTGCTATTGTTGCATTCTGTATGGAGCTACCTGTCTGGATGATTATGATAGTATTGTTTATCCGTAGCATTGGAACAGCTTTTCATACCCCAGCACTCAATGCGGTTACACCACTTTTAGTACCAGAAGAACAGCTAACGAAATGCGCAGGCTATAGTCAGTCTTTGCAGTCTATAAGCTATATTGTTAGTCCGGCAGTTGCAGCACTCTTATACTCCGTTTGGGATTTAAATGCTATTATTGCCATCGACGTATTGGGTGCTGTGATTGCATCTATTACGGTAGCAATTGTACGTATACCTAAGCTGGGTAATCAAGTGCAAAGTTTAGAACCAAATTTCATAAGGGAGATGAAAGAAGGAGTTGTGGTTCTGAGACAAAACAAAGGATTGTTTGCCTTATTACTCTTAGGAACACTATATACTTTTGTTTATATGCCAATCAATGCACTATTTCCTTTAATAAGCATGGAACACTTTAATGGAACGCCTGTGCATATTTCTATTACGGAAATTTCCTTTGCATTTGGGATGCTAGCAGGAGGCTTATTATTAGGAAGATTAGGGGGCTTCGAAAAGCATGTATTACTAATAACAAGTTCATTTTTTATAATGGGGACCAGTTTAGCCGTTTCGGGAATACTTCCTCCAAATGGATTTGTAATATTCGTAGTTTGCTGTGCAATAATGGGGCTTTCGGTGCCATTTTATAGCGGTGTGCAAACAGCTCTTTTTCAGGAGAAAATTAAGCCTGAATATTTAGGACGTGTATTTTCTTTGATCGGAAGTATCATGTCACTTGCTATGCCAATTGGGTTAATTCTTTCTGGATTCTTTGCTGATAAAATCGGTGTAAATCATTGGTTTTTACTATCAGGTATTTTAATTATTGGCATTGCTATAGTTTGCCAAATGATAACTGAGGTTAGAAAATTAGATTTAAAATAAACAATATTGGAGGAAATGTTATGGAATTAATATTAAAAGCAAAAGACATTCGTGTGGAATTCAAAGGACGCGATGTTTTAGATATAAATGAATTAGAAGTATATGATTATGACCGTATTGGTTTAGTAGGAGCAAATGGTGCTGGAAAAAGCACTTTACTCAGGGTACTTTTAGGAGAATTAACTCCCCCAGGATGTAAAATGAATCGTCTGGGTGAACTTGCCTATATTCCCCAGTTGGACGAAGTAACTCTGCAGGAGGAAAAAGATTTTGCACTTGTAGGCAAGCTAGGTGTTGAGCAATTAAATATACAGACTATGAGCGGTGGTGAAGAAACAAGGCTTAAAATAGCACAGGCCTTATCGGCACAGGTTCATGGTATTTTAGCGGATGAACCTACGAGCCATTTAGACCGTGAAGGAATTGATTTTCTAATAGGACAGCTAAAATATTTTACAGGTGCACTGTTAGTTATTAGCCATGACCGCTATTTTCTTGATGAAATAGTAGATAAAATATGGGAACTGAAAGATGGCAAAATCACTGAGTATTGGGGAAACTATTCTGATTATCTTCGTCAGAAAGAGGAAGAACGTAAGAGCCAAGCTGCAGAATACGAACAATTTATTGCGGAACGTGCCCGATTGGAAAGGGCTGCGGAGGAAAAGCGAAAACAGGCTCGTAAAATAGAACAGAAGGCAAAAGGTTCTTCAAAGAAAAAAAGTACTGAAGACGGAGGGCGTTTAGCTCATCAAAAATCAATAGGAAGTAAGGAAAAAAAGATGTATAATGCTGCTAAAACCCTAGAGCACAGGATTGCGGCCTTAGGAAAAGTAGAAGCTCCGGAAGGCATTCGCAGAATTCGTTTCAGGCAAAGTAAAGCATTGGAGCTCCATAATCCATACCCTATAGTCGGTGCAGAAATTAATAAAGTATTTGGGGATAAGGCTCTGTTTGAAAATGCATCTTTTCAAATTCCGTTAGGAGCAAAAGTGGCGTTAACTGGTGGTAATGGAATCGGAAAAACAACTTTAATCCAAATGATCTTAAACCATGAAGAAGGAATTTCTATTTCGCCTAAGGCAAAAATAGGTTACTTTGCACAGAATGGTTACAAGTACAACAGTAATCAGAATGTTATGGAGTTTATGCAGAAGGATTGTGACTACAATATATCAGAAATTCGTTCAGTGCTAGCATCTATGGGGTTCAAACAGAACGATATTGGAAAAAGTTTATCTGTTTTAAGCGGTGGAGAAATTATAAAATTGTTGCTTGCTAAAATGCTCATGGGTAGATATAACATCCTAATAATGGATGAACCCAGTAACTTCCTTGACATACCAAGTTTAGAGGCTTTGGAAATACTAATGAAGGAGTACACCGGAACTATCGTGTTTATCACCCACGATAAACGATTACTCGAAAATGTAGCAGATGTAGTTTATGAAATTAGAGATAAGAAAATAAATCTGAAACATTAAATTTAAGGTAGTCGCTGGTCAGTATAGTCTGTTCTGGTTGGCGACTCCATTGTTAAAGAGTATAAAGACTTTAGATTTTATGAATATTAAAAATAGGAACAGTCAATTGAACTGCTCCTATTTTTCTGCTAAATATATTGTAGTTTTCTTATATGTATAATGATAGATTAGCGGATTCTCATCTACGGTACTTACTTCAAATATGAAGAAGTGATCGCGGTTATCTCTGGACTTTTCCTTATTGAGGACAAAGTAATTCTTACGTGAAGTCGCCATTGTTTTTAGGATATCATCAGTTAGGAAGGTCAATGGAATATTCATGTTAGAGTAGCGGTAGAAGTCACGTTCAAAATCTTGGTAGCTCTCGCTATAATAGTCCATTTGTAGGTGATTACGCTGAAACTCAAGCTGATTCATAGAGCACCTCCTCGACAAGTTCAATACTAATAATGTCTTTTAATTTCAAATTGATGTGACCTGTTGTAGTTTTTATCAAAATGAAATCTTTGGTCAGACTTGGTATTGTTCCAGTGTAGGAAACACGCTTGTTTTTTTCAATCACTTGAATGCGTGTGCGTAGCTGCCCGGCGTATACTTGACTGAGGAGTAATAATTTCTTCTCTAGTGATAAGTCAGACATGTACGTTACTTTGTTTGTATCATCAGAGAGTGCTGATGCATGTTCAGATAGGAAAAAGCCCATCCATTTTTGCATCTTTGTATCCTGGTACTCTCTTGCTGATTGAAATGGTAAATATGAACGGTCAATCATATCAAATCCTTTCTATGCAGAGGCAAGGGTATTTTTATCAAATTGAATCGTAAAACCTTGAATTCCCCCACCTGTGTAACATTCTTTAAAGCGATTGATTACCTCAGTATAGATTATCACAGATGAGCTTGTTGGCTTAATGCTAAATGTAAATTCCAATGGTAATCGGTTTTCAGATTTAGCATGTACTAGTCGTATCGATATTTCAGTTGTTTTGAGTTTTCTCTGACGAAGTTTTGAAGTTGCTGTTTCAACGATTCCATGTAAAAATCTTTCAAGCATTTCAATATCATTACATCCTTTGCTACGGATTTCTGAAAATTGTACTGTATTTTTTTCTTGTTTCATTTTAATCCCTCCAATCCACCCGCGGAATGACCACCGATAAGTTTACTGCGTTCAATATTTCTGGAACCTTCAGTTAGGACGGTTCCTTTTTGTATGGCTAAAAAACCAAACTGTTCTCTGACAACATCAATAGCTGTCTGAAGTCTATTATCTTTTTCAATTTGTTCTACATCATCAAAGAGTGATAGTAGAGTATAGCTTTCATCTACGAAGCCACTATAAGATACACCAATTTGTCTCACTGCACCAGAGGTGTATTTTTTCGGAATAATACAAGTACATGACTCACCATTGTTTTGGGGAGATTTGCGGGTTCAATTTTATTCTGAGCATTTATAGATTTTTTCATCTCAGTCCTAGAATAGCCAATATGAATAGAAACGACAGTAGTCAATACTAGGGCTACTGTTCCGTTCCACAGTATCATTTAAAAATCATTTTCACACCCTTTCGTCTATTAGTATAGAAGAAAGCTCTCAGCACACAATATCCACTTGTAGTTTATAATAACTATCTCCTCCTTTACACTTTAATTCAAATCTTTATTAAAAAATATTTCATCTTATTTAACAAGAAACCATATTTATATAACAACATAAAATACACTAAGTTATTTTATTGAACATATATCGTACTTTATCTATCCGACTATTTGGACGACGGGGCTGGCAAACAGGTTCACCGGTAGTAACATGGTACCCTTTTAACTCTGTTAAACAAACACTACGTCCATTTGTAAAGAAAGTTAAATCACTACGATATTCTTGAATACACCGAGCAGGGATTTCTCCACTAAGAATGACCTCATTATTTTTCAATTGAGTGTCTACGATGTTCGCACAATATTTAGGAGCATCGGTGTATGCTCGTGAAAGATATTCCTGTGGCGCATAAATTTTAAAACTAAGATATGGCTCTAACAATTCTGTTCCAGCTTTTTTTAAGACTTGTTCCAATACAATAGGAGCAAGCATCCGAAAATCTGCTGGGGTACTAACAGGGCTATAGTATAAACCGTACTTAAAACAGATTTTACAGTCCGTCACATTCCAACCATACAATCCTTGTTCACAGCCATAGCGTATCCCTTCCATAACTGCATTTTGAAATGATTGATTTAAGTATCCAAGAGAAACCGAGCTCTCATACTGCATTCCACTTCCCAACGGAAGCGGTGATACAGATAAACCAATGGAAGCCCAGAAAGGATTCGGTGGAACTTCGATGTGAATGGTATACTCTGCTTTTTTTAACGGTCTTTCCATATAAATGACTGTAGGCTCTTTTATTTCTATCTCCACATGATACTTTTCTTGCAGCAGAGCACAAGTCACTTCCATTTGTACTTTCCCTAAGAAAGAAAGTATGATTTCATGTGTCGCAGAATCCACATAATATCGCAGAAGCGGGTCACTGTCGGAGATTTCTAAAAGTGCATCAAGTAACATTTCCCTTTGTTGAGGTTTGCTCGGTTCAACAGTCGTTTGCAGCAGAGGGAGGGGATTTTCAATTCTCTCTCTCTGTGGCAATAGCTTTGTATCTCCAAGAACACTATTTAACTTCAAAAACTCATTCTGCAAAATAACAATTTCCCCGGAATAAGCCTTATCGATTTTACATAATTCACCATTTATTGAAGTATACATTTCTGTAATTTTTATTTTTTCCTTTTCCGATATTCTAACCGAATCTCGCAAATGCAGTACGCCACTATAAAGACGTATATATGCAAGACGCTGTCTTTTTTCCGAATACTCAATTTTGAAAACTTTTCCGCAAAGTTCAGACTGACCTCGATGTGTTGATGAATAAAATTTATTCGTAATCACTTCTATAAGGTTATCAATCCCTATATTGTTTTTTGCACTTCCGTGATAAACAGGGAACAGAGAACAATTCTGAAATCTTATGCTTTCCTCTTGTTCGAGTTCCAATGCTTCTAATGATTTACCGGACATATATTTCTCTAAAAGGTCATCGTTTCCCTCTATTACCGTATCCCATTGTTCAGATTCGGTAAAGTTCGTCACACACATATTAGGATACAGTTCTACCTTCTGTTTGATTACAATTTCGGCAGAAAGTTTCTCTTTAATATCCTGATAAACCGTTGATAAATCAATTCCATTTTGGTCAATCTTATTGATAAAAAAGATTGTGGGAATCCCCATTTTCCTAAGTGCATGAAATAATATACGAGTTTGTGCTTGTACGCCATCTTTTGCAGAAATCAGTAGAATTGCCCCATCTAAAACTGATAATGAACGATATACTTCTGCTAAGAAATCCATATGTCCTGGCGTGTCTATGATGTTCACCTTCGTATTTTCCCACTGAAAAGAGGTTATTCCTGTCTGAATTGTAATTCCTCTCTGACGTTCTAAAAGCGTATTATCCGTCCTCGTTGTACCTTTGTCCACGCTTCCTAATTCTGTAATCGCTCCACTGTTATATAATAAGCTTTCTGTTAAGGTAGTTTTTCCTGCATCAACATGAGCTAAAACTCCAATATTAATAATTTTCATGTGATTTTCCTCCATTCAAAAACCCAAAAGGGCATAAAAATCCCAGTGATAAATACTTTTATCACTGGGATTTTTATGCATAACCATAGGTATACAAAGCATACAGATATTCTCTGGATACTTTAGAATCACATGATAAAGGTATTCTTAAACTGGGTACAAAAAACTAAGCCCTCCTAAAAAAGGACATCCAATTATTTGTTCCCACTATCAAATTGACAGTTTATTTAAGAATACCTTGCCGCATATTTATTAACTCCTTTTAAATAGATACTTAAATTATAGCACGTAAGAGCATATTTGTAAAGGAATCTCCAATTTTTTATCAAAGAGAGTACGTGATTACAAAATAGCTGTAATAATGTACCAATATTTGTTATTCTATAATCTTCCAATTACTCCCGTTCTTTTCAAGTACCAAATCAAATTGAGATACCTGCGTTGCTTTGGTCTGCTGGTCGATATACTCCACTGTCAGCGATACCGTGACTTGATTATCCTTACGATTGTGAATAGGATTTACCAGTTCTTGAAAGATGTACTCTTTTCCGATTGGTTTTAATATCCCGTCATTCACATAGTAGGAAAGTTCACTGGCTGTCGCTGTAGGATAGAGCTTGAAGAACGTCGTTAAAAACTCATTGATTTCATTGGTTGTAATGGAATCAACCGTCCCCTCACTTTCAATGGCTTTTGGTTTATAACTTGATTTCTTAGGTATGTTGGTAATGGTCGGATTCTTAACCAGTACCATATTTCCAGAACCATCTACATAGACACTCACTATATAAGCAGAGTGGACGGTCTTTGTATTTTCTCCCTCTGTAATGAGCTGGTCTACACTGTAGGTTACATTAAACTCATTGTCGCCAGTTGGCTCTACCGTCCATATCTGAAATCCTCTTACAGAAGACGATACAGGAATATCTTTGCGTACTGTATCAACATTGAGAGCTTGAAGTTCATCTGTCAGATAGCCTTTTAGACTTTCCATTCGATTATCAATGGACTTATCGGATTGCTCCCATGAATAGTAGACTTTCGCAAAGTTCTCTACAAAATTTTCTACATGATGAGTATCAACGTATTCCTTTTCTATGATAGTTGTTTCGTGAATAGTATGAGTATCTATAGCTGTAAAGTGCTTGAATATCGCAAAGCTGAAACTAAGCCCTAAAAGTACCCACAAGGCAATCACAACCTTTTTATGAGGATTGACCTTATAGTAGACACGAGGTTTCTTTTCCTTTGGTATCTGTTTTTCTTTATTCTGATTTTTTCTAAATTTCATCATTAAATCTTCCTTTCTCATTGTTTGATTCGTCCTGCTCCCACTAAATGCTGTTGCCAGTAGGGGCTTGTTAAGTCGGCATAACCGATTGGGTCGCCTGCATGAAACATACGGTTATTGCCAAGGTATATCCCAACATGAGTAATATAAGAGCCAGCGTTATAGGTAGAATGAAAGAAAACCAAATCGCCAGCTTGTGCTTCCGATAGTGGGATATGCTGGGTCACATCATATTGCTGTTGTGCGGTTCGTGGTAAGTTAATTCCAGCTTTTCCATACGTCCATTGTGTCAGTCCGCTACAATCAAAAGAAGTAGTCGGGGAAGCTCCACCGTAAATGTATCGCCAGCCCTCATATTTCAGTGCTTCGTCCATGATGGCTTGTACCGTATCATCATCAAACTCTGTTGTGACAAGATACTGCGTTACCAGTTGCACATAAAACATATTGCCATAGTTGTATCGCCAGCCCCCATTGATAGGTATGGCTATGGGATTGGGGTAAGACACTTTTTCGCCACCTGAATACTCTTTTGAGAAACTTTGAGCCAGTTCAAAGGTATATTTATTTCCACGATTAGCCACATACCCTAAGAAACCACCACCATAATTGTAGGACTGGATAACCGATTCTAAATCTACACTGAGCCTTTCGCTACTGGCTAATAATTCACTGAAATACTTCACACCTTGCTTAATGGATTCTTCTGTACTCAATGAATTAGGTGGAAGACCGAGGGATTCCGAGGACTGCATAACATCTTCCGCAGTACCGCCCGATTCCACCTGTATAATCGCAAGAAGTATGTTGACATATTCTTCAACGCCATATTCTTTGGCATATTTTTCTACCATAGGCTTATGAGCCAGCACTTCTGCGGAAACATTCACACCTCCATAATGAATATTGGAAATTCCGCTGTCCTGTTCATCTGAAAATAAAATGGCAACAAACAGAAGCAGTGAGAAGACCATCAAGAATAATCCAGAACCACCAATCACTAAAGTTTTCAACTTCATGGTTTCTTACCGACTTTCTTAATGGTGGCGGTTTTGATTGGTGGTCTACTTCTTGTATTTTGTAGTGGTACTCTTTGAACAGTAGACGGACGTTCTTTTGTGATTGGACGTTGTGAAGTTCTATCTGCTGTAGTGGTTGAAGTTGCTGGCTTTTGAACGGTTTTTTCTTGAACGGTATTGCCTTGGCGTTCCACTTTTGGACTTGAAAAATCGGACTTAACTGCTGGACGCTCTTGTTTGGCTTGTTGAGATTCCTTATATGAAGTCTGAATATTAGACTGTTTTGAGGTCTGTTCATCATGATATTGTTCTTGTCTTGTAGTCGGTCTTTCATGAACAGAAGAAGCAGGCTGTTTTTTCTGTTTGACCTGTTCCATTTCAGAGCGACGCTTCGCAATGGTTTTTCGCCTTTGTTCCTGCTGTTCCTTGCGTCCACTGGCTCTGTCCGCTTTGGTTTGAGAAATACTACTGGTTAAATCACGGACATTCTCTTTTACTTTGGATTTTCCTTGATATACTGCATATCTTGCATTGGTCGGCAAATCTTTAACCTGTTCTTTCAAACCACTAGCAGTGTCTACCATTCTGTCTTTGGTATCAGCTACTGTACCGATGGTTTGACCGATACGTTTTCCAAGTGTTGATTTTTCCTTTCCGTCTGGTCGGGAGTGATCTGCTTGTGTCCTTGCAGAACTCCCCGAACCCGACTGTCCTTTTTTACCTGTAACAATGGCAGACCCAGCCCCTAGAGTAGTCATGGAACGTCCAAGTTTCCGCTGTAGACGGTGCATGTGAGCGTGCATAAGCATACGAGGTTTTCTCATCACACGACTTCCCACACTTTGAGAATCGTTACTCTGTAGAGAAAACATACTCATTAAATCGCCCAGCTTGAAGTAGATTCCTGCAAAGGTCACAATCTGTAGAAAAGCAATCAAAAAGAACGGATAACCAGCCGATAAGGTATAGAGCATGGTTGAAATACTAAATGCTGTCGTAATAATCAATGTGATTCCAACTCGTGTCAAAATGGTATTAAAGAGCTTTGTTATGGCTCGTTTTGACATACCATCAAATGATGGAATCATGCTTAAAATAAAGCTCACAGGCAGAAACATAGCATAGATGATAAAAAGTACCTGCGAGAAAATCATGATTCCTGTTAATAGGAATACAAATATGGAAATCCCAATATTGAAGACAAATAGGAAGAAGACTGTACCTAAACGGTTAATGGTCTTTGTAATGGTTAGATTGGTATTGCTTCTGTCTTCAATTTCTTCCGCAACAATTTTTTCTCTGTCTTCGCCATTGTTGGAATCTGGGCTGGTGGAGAGCAGGCTTTCCACACGGTCAATACCGATACTTTCAATGTCTGAACTGTTGTATTGAAGCAGTAGCCACGGTTGCTGAACCTGTATGGAAAACAGGCTATCTCTGATTAAGTCCACTCTGTCCTTGCCTTGACTATCGGAATGGGGCATGACAATCTTCGTGCCAAGTGATAAACTGGCATTACTGATGTCTGATGAAAAGTCATTGATTTTTTTAATGTAGTCGGGAGCGTAGGCAATAAAGGAAGCCGATAGGATAAACACCAGCACAAAATTCATAATGGCATGAATTGCCTTTGTGGTTTCTCTCTTTATCAGTCCCGTATAGGCAACATAAACCCCAAGAACCAAAATCAAGAGTAAGAGGAATCCAACATAGAAACCCTCTGTTGAAAATCCGTTTGCACTCACACCAGCTAAGGTCTGCATATTCTTACCAATGGAATCTGCTGTAGCGGAAATGAAGTCTAAGGAATAGGCTTCCTGTACTAAGTAACCTGTCGCATTGGAAACATACAAACTGATTGTCCAAATAAAATTGGTAATGGCATATAGTCCATACATGACCTGTTTTCCAATCCCGTCCGACCAGTTCCACGGAAGCCAGCCCCAGCTATTATCCACATAAAAATCCAGTTGATAGTTTTCAAGTGGGTATCGGCTGTATTCATTTGCCACATTGACCGTATCATCTACCAAGCCCGCAGCTTGAACCACCGTTCCCAGCATGGCTAAAAGAAAAATGGCAATCACAAGTGTGAAAGCCACTGTCATTGCCACTTTACCTAGACGTTTCAGCGTCCAGTTTGATTTTATTCTGTTTACTATTGATGGTTTCACATTTACACCTCTTTTCGCACAGGTGGTCTGGTATCAAAGGCATGGAGCAGTTCTTCAAATACAGGGTGGAACTGTATCACACCGACACGACCATATAAATCACTGATAAGGCATTGCCCGTTTTCCAAATCACGCAATCGCTTCTGATTGTTTTCGTCCTCTGGGTCTACACCAAAAAAGGCTAAGGTCTTTTTAATCTCGTTAAGGTCAGTGGAACGAAATGCAAATTTTAAGCCGAGGTTATTTTTCAGTTTTTCATCTAAGAGGTCGTCTGTATTTTGGGTCACGAAATATACCCCAGCGTTCATAGCACGACCAGCCCGAACCAGCTTCATAGATAGTGTTTTTCCTTGTGCTACCTGTAAAAAGCTCCATGCTTCGTCTAAATCTACAATCTTGAAAATGCTTCGGTCTGTATGGATAAAGTCTAAAGCAAAGGTACTAATGACAATCAGCATAGCAACGGATAAAAGCTCCATAGTGGTATATTCCTCAAAGGAAGTTTCCTTGTCGGGAAGTACCAAGTCCGCAACCTGTATAATGTTCAGTTGTTTTTCTAAGCTGATAGACTGCTCCACATAACCATTACTGAATAATAAATGTGCAAAGTCATAGTCTGTAAAACTTTCGATATGGTCGGCTATACTGGTACTTAGTGGCGTATTCTCAACCCGTAATTCCTCAATCACTTTCATCAACCCTCGTACTTCACTATTGGTTACTGCACGAATGGCTTTTCTAAGGATTGGGAAGCGTTCCCCATCACGAGAGGAAATCCCCGTAAGGAATGTCAGAATATCAATAGCCAGTGATTCAGAATCTTTGGGATTTTTCATAATCACATAAGGGTCAAGTAAGCCTTTGTTTTTCTCATCAGAAGTCAGAGTGACGATATTGATTTCATGGGAAATCTCTGGCAAGGTTTCTTTCCATCTGCCACGTTCTGCTTTTGGGTCTACAATCACTGCTTGTGCCCCATAAAGCACCGCATAATAGACGATAAGGTTATTCGCAAAGGATTTACCACCACCCAGCGAACCAACAAAAGCCGACGCTAACGCATTGGTTACTGAACCCTTAACCCCTTGACTGGCAAGAGCAGGTTTCAGATAGACATTGCGTCCAGTATCTAAGCTGTAGCCAACATAAATCCCCTCATTTTCCCCCAGCATTTGAGTAGCACCAAAACCTAAACCAGCGAGGAAATCAGAGGTCACGTATTGAATATAATCATTCATATAACGCTTGCTGGCAGGTAAAAATTCTTCATGTAAGCCGAGCATATCCCCAAATGGTCGTACCAGTTTTACGCTTAAATCGTCATAAAAATCTTTCACTTCATTACAACGACGTTTGAGTTCGTCAAGATCATTTGCTGATACCCTTACCACATAAGACAGCTTGTACATAGATTCCTTGCTTTGGTCTAAATTGGTTTCCAGCTCATTCACACTTTCCAGAGCTTCCGCCACATTGGAGCTGGTTTCATTATCACTTTGCCAAGCGTGGTTATCCAAGTCTTTCAGTTCTTTCTTTTTATTGCGGACAGTAGATAGGGCTTTACGATTCGCTACAATTTCCACATTCATTGACGTATCAATCGGGAATGTAAATTGCTGTTGCTGGTAGTAGAAGATTTCAGAGGACGGGAAGTCCAGTTCTCCGACAATGCTGTTAATGGTAAAGTAAGCTACATAGACGGTTTCATCTTCCTGCTGGATTTTCAAATATCGCTGTTTTTCTTCCACCAAACAGCGAGTAGGCTTAATCAAGTCATAGTATTTAATCAGCGTTTCATTATCCAGCTTTTTCTTTGATAGATGGTACTCATACTCTTCATAGGCAGTGCCTGTCTGTCCGTAAAGGTGTTCAATCAGATAGCCGAAGTCGTCCTTATCTAACCTGCGGATTTTGAAACGACGAGAGATTTTATTTTCTAAGAGCTTTTCCATCTTCTGAAAACGCAGGATTTCATCATTACTCATACTAACAAAATCGCCCATCAGCTTATGGTTCACATCATAGACAAAATCAGACAAAGCATTTTTTGCTTCAACGGTAAGACTTTTCATAGAAAACTCCTGATCGTTGAGAAGCAACTTAAAGCCGATAAAGAAACGGTAGTTCACTTGATTTTCGCCAATCATGGATATTAAAGCGTCTGTCTGTTGGTCGATTTTGTCATAGGCAACCGCTTTGAGCTTGCCAGTGACTTCATTTTTGGAACGCTCTTGTGCAGAACGTATGCTGGATTCTGTACTGATTTGTAAAGCATGAATTTTGCCATCACGATTTTGTGCGATAAGCTGTCTGAAAGAATCATGCACTTGTATTTTCTGTTCTGGACTTAGAAATGAGTAATTGTAAGGAACAAGCTCATAGTAAGCATAACATTCCCCGTCTTTATTCCAGACGAGATTGTTTTCAATGTATTTAATTGGATATGCCATAAAATTCACTCCTAACTGCTGTAATGGCTTCTTGTGGCTGGTTTCTGCCAAGCGTTACTTTTTTTCCTGCATAGGTCAGCTTTGGTCGCAGTGCATAAGCAATGACAGACTTCAAAAATCCATAAGGCTTTTTACCATCAAAAGTTTTTGTAGACATAAACCATGTGAAAGCCACAGGAATCCCAAAGTATTTGAGAAATGCTCCCTCTATCATGGAAAGAGGGGGCAAGTTGCCAAGTATCATCACTGCAAAGAGTGACACGACAAACCATGTCATTTGCGTAAAGGTTATGGGAAACGGAAGTCTAAAATCATTGATAGAATACAGTACCTTTTCCACAGACCAGATACTGGTATAGCTTCGTATTTTCTTCATGTAATCAATCCTTTCATAAAAAATAGGGGTAGCTGATTGAGCCACCCCGTAAAATAGAAAATCTGCCAGTAGTAATGTACCGACAGATTTAATAGACGATTTCAAAAATCCCATGATTGGTTGAGATAAACGTTCCTGAAAGGTCTAAATCCCGACCATAGGCTTGATAATCAATATAGTTTTGAAGACTAGCTGGTACTTCGCCTAAAGCACCCGTTTCTTCAATGTAGTAGCGTGCCACGTCATACATATCATCACAATCGGAATGAATGATAATATCCTCTTGATGTTCGCTTAGTTCTTCAATGCTTGAAAAATGAGTGAGCAGAGCAGATAGCTCCGATTGTAATTCTTCGGGTAATTCCGATACCATTTCCCATAGTCGATTGAGTTCGCCAATGGAAGTGTATTCGTCAACCGTAAAGGGTAACTCGTAGTCATGAATGGCGTATTCCTCATATTCATCATTCAAGCCGATTTTCTCTTTGACTTCCTCAAAGTCAATGGGAAAGGTAAACCACGCACCGACCAATTCGCCCTCATTGTATTTGCCTAAATTCGCAATATAGACTTGCATATCGTCCATATATTCACGTCCTTTCTTTGTAGAGATTCAAAAATCCCTACCGCACTTCGTTTGGTGTACCATTCCTTTGCGGAACATAAGAAAACCACTTATATTCCACAAAAGAACGGTTTTATTTAAGCACCAATAATGCGATTGAATAGCTCTAGTAAAATGTCTTTTACTCCAGCAGCGTTGAAGACTAAGCCAACCGCAATAATCGCAATAATTAAAAAGCCAATCAGTTTGCTAAACTCACGCTTGAAGCCAAGATACAAGCCAATCACAACGATTGCTAAAAGCACCAGTGATTGAGCGTTTGATAGAAACCAGTTATAAAGGTTTTGTCCAAAATTCATAAAAATGTTCTCCTCTCTATATTCAATGAATTTGTATTTGAGTTATTTTTTTGTTGTTATCACGTCCTGTTCTTTTACTGACTGTTGCTTCAAAATCTGCTTGTGTCGGTCTGTCAGTTTCGCATGGTCGAGAATGTCTTTTACAACCTGCGTCTGGTTGATTTCATCAAGTTTAATCGCAACCTTTAAGGTCGGGGCAACTTGATGAGATAGCCAGTTCAGCGTCCTTTGGAAGGAGTAAGGCTCTGGTTTTGTGGTTAGTTTTAATCGTTCACGATTGTTCCCAATAAACCAAGCCCATTCTTCATTCAGTTTCCAATCAGAACGAGGTTTGGAATCGTCTTTATCTACAAAACGGATATACCGATTGATAATTTTAAAGGCGGTATGCTCTGGATTGTCATAGACGAGTAAATCACGGACTGCATAATAGGCACGCTCATTTTTCAATCGAATCTCAAAACGGTTTTTTACTTCTGCGTCTTCAATGGGAATATCATTTTTCTTGTACTGCTCGTAGTCCTTTTCATAGATACAGAAATAAACTTCACTTTGTAATGAACCGATATAGAGGGTGTTTCCCATACATTCCTTTTCCTCTTTGCGTACCAGTTCGCCACTGCGATAGCTTTTAAAACTGCGGAAGACGGAGATACATTCTTCCTGTTGGCACTTTTCAGTGAGTACAGGGATATTCAAAATCCCTGTCTTATCGTTAATGGCAAGGTCAAGGCGTTTCATCACACCGCCAGCCACCAAAACGTCCATAAAGAACTCATACCAGCTTCTTTGTTGTGCCAGAAGATAGCTTTCAAATTGTCTGCACCCACGACCTTTCAATTCCACCAGAACTCCTTTGTCCAGTTCATGGGAGCAAAGGACGAATATGTCGCCTAAAGCATAATGCTCTGAATAAGAATAGAAACCATAGTCCTCATGAAGAAAATAGGACAGTTTCAGTTGTAAGATGTTTTCGACCACCTGCTGTACGTCTGTTGTCGGAAAGCGAATCCTTACATAATCAAACAGCATTTCAAGGGGAGCGTCGGGATTGAAGCGTTCCAGAGCTTCCCAAAGGGACTGCTGTAAATCCTCTGATGGCTTGACTTTTCCTGTTTCAATATCGCTTAGATACTGCCTTGTAATACCAGTCGCAACAGCTAAACGGTTTTGAGATAGTCCATAAGCCAAGCGTTTTTCTTTTAAATGCTGTAACCAAGTTTGTTCATTCAGTAAAAATCCCTCCAATCAAAAAGGCGTATGTCAACTTTTAAAGCCCATTTGACATACGCTGAAATTTTGTAAATCCCTTGTAACCAAAGGATTTTCTAATGTTTTTTTGACTGTTTCCTGTCGATTTGTACCCCCCTGTTAGATACGGGGGGTTAAGTGCTGGCGTGGCTATTGCCACACCAGCCAGCAAGATCAGTCCACACCTGCGACTTCCGCTTCGCACGTCGCCTGCGTGGACTGTCTGCTGTTGGATAACTTTTTAATTTCCTCCAAGAAATCATATCCTTTTGGTACAAGGGGAGTATAAAACTCTGATATGACACTTGTTCCTACATCAACATAGCCACGACCTTTGATTCGCTTTAAGAAGAAATCCTTTTGTACGTCACTGCCAAACATCATGCCATAGCCCATTTCAGACATACGACCTAAAGCCACTCTGAAATTAAACTGATCACGGATTCCGTCGCCTAAATATTTTGCGTCTGGACGTTGACAAGCCAGTATTAGAAAGAAGCCAGCTTGACGACCTAACATGACAATCTGTTTCAGCTTATTCATAACTGCGGTGTTTTCTTTTGTTCCCAGCATTTCCATGAAAGCGACGTATTCATCAAAGATTAAGAAGTGTGCCGGGAGACCTAAGTAAGCATAATTTTTGCCAGTCTTATAGTTCTTCATCTGCTTCATTTCCTCACTACGTTTCATCATTTCTTCATAGAATGTTTCAATGCAAGAAAGCAAGTCTTCTTTTCTATAGTAGACATTTGCCATCACAGAACCTAAGTCCGCAAGGTCAGCATTTTTCGGGTCAAGAATATACAGTTTTGAATCTGTATGAAGCAAGGCTTCAATCAGTGTCAGTATAAAGTAAGTTTTACCGCCACCTGTACCACCAGCAATCAACATATGAGGGAGCTTATCATATTCCCACCATACGTTTTTCATTAAGCGAAGTTTACCATCTTTAGCTTCTACTTCATCAATAGAAATACGACTGGCTATGGTGTCATAGAGCAAAGTATATTCCACATAGGAATCCTTTAACTCTTTATCCGTCAGCTCACAGTACAAGCCACTCTCTAATTTCTTTTCCAAGTGTAAGAGTTGGTCTTGATATTTTCCCAGCGTGATTTCCACCCGTATCTGTATCAAGCCATTTTTAAGTCGATAATACATTTTAGGGAAGTAGGTTATCTTTTCCTTTGTACGACCAGCACTATCTTTAAAGAAACCCTCTGTTTTGACCTGTTCAGATTCATACCACTTGTTTTCAAGTATCATCTTTGCCAGTTTTTGACGGTGGTAAAGTTGTTTAACCGTATCATAGCGAACCCGTTTGAATACAAACGCTACCAGCAAGCAGATAAGAATTGCGACACTGAAACTGATAATTAAATAGGGAATGTCAATCTTATCTGCTTGTGATAGGTTAAAATCCTGCCAGTTGATCTGCTGGATTGTCTTCACATGAAACAGTCCGACAACCAGCAGGAAAACAGGCAGGAGTGACGCTATCGTAAAATGAAAGACTAAATCTTTACCAGATGGGCGAATCCTTTTACCACGCTGTTTCATGCGAAAAAGTCTCCTTTCTACCTAGCGACTATTTGTCTTGTGTCGGTTCTTTCTTTGCTTGTGGTTGAGCTTTGAATGAACTAGAATCCTTTGTCAGCACAATATCGTCTGCCTTGATATACCAGTCAACATCTGCTCCTTGATAGGTGGCAGTAGCAACGGTGTCCGCAATGGGATTGATAAGTTCCACCCGTGCGTTATAATCAAACTCTTTCAAAGGCACGCTGGCAGGAATACTTACTTGAATCATGCGTCCTTGTCCTTTGGATTTTAAGTCATAGGTACGTTCCTTGATTTCATCTGAAACCGACCCGTCTTCATTTTGGATTCTCACTTCACGACGTAGAGCAGAGAATTTCAATTCTCCAAAAGTCGTGTCTTTATCTAATACAATGCCATTTGCTAATCTCATCATTTTTCCTCTCTTTCTTTATTCTTTTATCATGTCGTCAGCATGTAAAAGGTAATTTGTAAAACCACGAGTGCCGATTTTGTAGCCCTCTGCGGTAATACGTGGATTGACTAACTTCACACGTTCCTCAAAGCCGAAATGTTTTTCGCCAGCTTCAGCAGGAAGCACCACCACAATATCATCTGCTCTTTGAACATCAGAATAGAGATTATAGCTTCTTGATAAGACAGTTAGCCGTCCGTTGATTCTTCGCTGAACGACTTTATCCTCGCCAGCAAATTCTAAATTGCCGAATGTTTTTTCCATGTTGGGAATCACAAATTTAAGTTCCATATTTTTACCTATCCTTTCTTTTTTATTGGCTGAATGAATGTTTGATGGTCTTAAAGAGTGGGGAACGACCTTTTGATTCTTGATTTTTTGTTTTCATAAGTTCACTTCCTTTCAAAATCGGGTAAAAAAATAGACACCTCATTTTTTGAAGTGTCTACCTATTAAATATTCAAATTTTATTGGAAGTATCTTTATATCTTCACTTTTCAAGGATAAATCGTCGTATCAAAGCTCATTCATAAGTAGTAAATTAGTAGTAAATTGAGTGGTTTTGACCTTGATAAAGTGTGATAAGTCCAGTTTTTATGCGGATAACTAGATTTTTATGCTATTTTTGATATAAAAAATAGATAAGAAAACCCTGAAAATCAAACTTTCAGGGTTGGTAGGGGATTGGAGAAATTAGTTGATTTTCTCGACATAGAGTTGTTTTGCAATGTCCATACTTACTTGTAAGTCCTCGTCTTTACTAAGGATAGTGAAGGTGTTGCTGAAGCCATCAAACTGCTTGACTTGGAGCTGATCACCGATGTGAAGTGAGTGCTTGTCCAGATAATGGAGAATGTCAAAACTATCATGCACCCGAGTCAGGCGGTAGGAGCCAGCTTCCTTGATGTCAGCTAGTGGGAGGTTATTGATTTCAACTAGGAGTTCTCCCTTGGCAGGAATGGTTCCTCCGTGAGGGCAGGTCTTGGGAAATCCAAGCAATTTATCCAGTCTTTCCACGAAGAGGTCAGAGACAGTATGTTCCAATACCTCAGCTTCCTCGTGAATCTGGTCACTCGTATAGTTTAAATGATGAACCAGAAAAACTTCAATCAAGCGGTGTTTACGATAGAGCTCAGAGACCAATTTGAGGCCGAGGTCAGTCAGTAGATAGCCACATTCCTTGTCCTTGAGGATGAGATTTTCGCTCTTCATCCGTTTAATCATTTCAGTTACGGCAGGGGGAGAGACTTGCATGCGGGCAGCAATTTCCTTGTTGGTAATCTTATGCAAATCTATGCTAATTTCATAAATACATTTTAGATAGTCTTCTTTATTCGGGGTCATTCGCTTCCTCTTGTCTAATATCTTTATCTAGTATATCAAAAAAAGCTAGATTTCTCTAGCTGTGACTTTTTATGTTATACTTATTGCAAGAGAAAAAACGAGGAGATGGATATGACGAAAATAGCTCTTCTTTCAGATATTCATGGAAATACCACCGCCTTGGAGGCTGTTTTGGCAGATGCTCGGCAGCGAGGAGTGGATGAATACTGGCTTTTGGGAGATATTCTCATGCCAGGGACAGGGCGTAGAAGGATTTTGGACTTGTTGGCTCAACTACCGATTACAGCTAGAGTTTTGGGAAATTGGGAAGATAGTCTGTGGCATGGTATCCGTAAGGAATTGGATAGTACTCGTCCCAGCCAACGCTATCTCTTGCGCCAGTGCCAGTATGTTCTAGAGGAGATTTCCCTAGAAGAAATTGAACTGCTCCATAATCAACCACTCCAGATCCATCGTCAGTTTGGGGATTTGACGGTAGGAATTAGCCACCATCTTCCTGATAAGAATTGGGGACGAGAGTTGATTCATACTGGAGCGCAAGAGGATTTTGATCGCTTGGTGACCAATCCGCCTTGCGATATTGCTGTTTATGGTCATATTCACCAGCAGTTGCTTCGTTACGGGACTGGTGGACAATTGATTGTCAATCCTGGTTCGATTGGGCAACCTTTCTTTTTAGACGCTCAGCTACGGAAGGACTTGCGGGCCCAGTATATGATTTTGGAGTTTGATGACAAGGGCTTGGTAGATATGGACTTCCGACGGGTAGACTACGATGTGGCAGCTGAATTGCAGTTGGCTAAAGACCTCAAACTTCCCTATTTTGAGGTTTATTATGAAAGTCTGGTCAATGGGATCCACCATACTCATCATCAGGAATTTTTGAGAGAATTGGCCCAGAAAGAGGGTTATGATAGGGAATTAGATGCTTGGTTGAAAAGTGGTAACGATTGACATTACAACTGAAAAGGGTATAATAATAGAAAAAGAAGAGTAGAGGCAGGCTAGCCTCATAAAAAGGAGAAGAGGATGCAAATTCCAAGTAGATTTACCATTGCGACTCATATGCTGATTATTATTGCCCTCAAGGGGAAGGAAAGCAAGGTGACCAGTGATTTTCTGGCTGCTAGTGTCGGGGTCAATCCTGTCATTATCAGAAAAACCTTGTCCCAGTTGAAGAAGGCAGAGCTGATTTCAGTAGCGCGTGGAACAGGGGGAACAGAGATTGTCAAGGATCTCAAGGATATTAGTCTTTTAGATGTTTATCAAGCGGTTGAGTGTCTTGGTAAGACAGGTCAACTCTTTAGTTTCCATGACAATCCAAATCCAAATTGCCCAGTTGGAGCTCATATTCATGAGGTTTTGGATCAAAAATTGGAGAAAATCCAGCTGGCTATGGAGGCCGAACTTGGTCAGACCAGTTTAGAACAAGTCGTGGCTGATGCAGAGATTCAGATGAAGGAGTGATTTTTTCTTTAAAACAAGAAAAGCTTATGAGAAGGTTTTTGCCTTTTCATAAGCTTTTTTTATCTATTCTTCCATGCTTGGTAACGGGTATCAATCAATAATTGGGTAAGGCGTCCCATGGTTTCCCTTTCTTCTGGAGTGAGGGATTGCGCTTGAACAAAGAGATGATGAATGTGTTCGATAGCCTTGAAGGAAGACAGGTCATTGATGGAGCTAATCCCAGCATCTAGAATGGTGCCAAAGAAAAGGTCAAAGTAGAGCTGGAGTTCTTCGTCAGGGACTGTCGCTACCCATTCTTTGAAGGTTGTGTCTACTTGTTGACTATCACTATTGGTCTTATCCAGTTGAACGAATTGCTTGTCATCAATTTGCCAGCTAAAGGTATCGTGCTGGGCGATGCCACCCAAGGCAGTGCTATGAACGATGATTTGGTGGGCAGGAATTTCCAGCATCCTACCAATAATGGAACCTTGAGGAATGAAGACCTTGGTTCTATCCATTATCCTTTGATAACCTTCGGTCTGTGTTAATTCTGTGTGAAGACCAGGCGCATCAAAAGTATAGACTTCTGTAATCTGATTTTGCAAGCTTTGCTCAATTTGACTAGCCGCATAGATAGCTAGATTTCCTCCCTTGGAATGCCCAGCCAGAATGACTTTTTTACTAGGGTGGTGGACAAAAAAGTTCTTTAAATAGCGGAGGGCGTGCTTTTGAGCAGGAATTTCCTTCATATAGGTTAGGTGGAAATCTTCCTTCCAGCCAATGATACTGTCATCTGTTCCACGAAAGACAATCAGATAGGTGTCGAGAGTGAGGCGGTAGGTCATAGCCGCAAATTGTTTTTGCAGTTCAGGGTCGATGTCGTTGATGAAATGGGAGAGTTTGCAATTTTTGAATCGCTTGTGTTGAGCTAGTTCATCTAATAGCTGGAGGCGATTTTTACTGGTCAACATGTTAGGTTCTCTTGGAACCTGAGGTGCTAGGTCTAAAAGACGCTGAGGAGTTGTGGAGACCAGATTATCAAAGGAGAGATAGGTGGTTTCTGTTAAGGCTAAAACATCTAATTCATTCAAAGGTAAGTCGTAAAAGGAATCGTGTGCGACATCTTTCAGATAGTCAAAAATATTGGTCATAAGAGCTCCTTTCTTTTTATTTATCATATCAAATTTCCCTCAAATTAGCTACTAGGATTGCTTCACTATGTTGGCTAAAAACAAGCTATGTCAAATTCAGTTTCAGACCTTCGAGCATGGAAAAATCTGTTATAATAATAGAAAAGGAGGAGCGCATGCACAAGATTTTATTAGTAGAAGATGATCAGGTCATTCGTCAACAGGTCGGGAAAATGCTCTCTGAATGGGGATTTGAAGTGGTTCTGGTAGAAGACTTTATGGAAGTTTTGAGTCTATTTGTTCAGTCGGAGCCTCATCTGGTCCTCATGGATATTGGATTGCCCTTGTTTAATGGCTATCACTGGTGTCAGGAAATTCGCAAGATTTCCAAGGTACCCATCATGTTTCTGTCTTCGAGAGATCAGGCTATGGATATTGTCATGGCAATCAATATGGGCGCGGATGACTTTGTGACCAAGCCTTTTGACCAGCAGGTTCTTTTAGCCAAGGTTCAGGGCTTGTTGCGCCGTTCCTATGAGTTTGGGCGTGACGAGAGTTTACTGGAATATGCCGGTGTGATCCTCAATACCAAATCCATGGATTTACATTATCAAGGGCAAGTCTTGAATTTGACCAAGAATGAATTCCAGATTTTACGAGTTTTGTTTGAGCATGCGGGCAATATCGTAGCACGTGATGACCTGATGCGGGAACTTTGGAACAGTGACTTTTTCATTGATGATAATACCCTCTCAGTTAATGTGGCTCGTTTGCGTAAAAAATTGGAAGAGCAGGGCTTGGTAGGATTTATCGAGACCAAGAAAGGGATAGGGTACGGACTGAAGCATGCTTGATTGGAAACAATTTTTTCTAGCCTATCTGCATTCCCGTAGTCGTCTGTTTGTCTATCTGATTTCTTTGACGTTTCTGGTCTTACTCTTTCAGTTTTTATTTGCCAGTTTGGGAATTTACTTTCTCTACTTTTTCCTCTTGTGTTGCTTTGTAACCATATTATTTTTCACTTGGGACATATTGGTAGAAATGCAGGTCTATCGTCAGGAACTTCTCTACGGTGAGAGGGAAGCTAAATCTCCTTTGGAAATAGCTTTAGCAGAAAAATTAGAAGCGCGTGAGATGGAACTCTATCAGCAGAGGTCAGACGCAGAAAGAAAACTGACGGATTTGCTGGATTACTATACCTTGTGGGTCCATCAGATAAAGACCCCCATTGCAGCTAGTCAACTCTTAGTTGCAGAAGTAGCCGACCGCCAATTAAAGCAGCAATTAGAACAGGAAATTTTCAAGATAGACTCCTATACCAACCTAGTCTTACAGTACCTGCGTTTAGAAAGTTTCCATGATGATTTGGTCTTAAAGCAGGTTCAAATTGAGGACTTGGTCAAGGAAATAATTCGTAAATATGCTCTTTTCTTTATTCAAAAAGGCCTAAATGTCAGTCTACATGACCTTGATAAAGAAATCGTGACGGATAAGAAGTGGCTACTAGTGGTCATTGAACAAATCATCTCAAACAGCCTCAAGTACACCAAGGAAGGTGGTCTGGAGATTTATATGGAGGGGCAAGAGCTTTGTATCAAGGATACGGGAATCGGGATAAAAAACAGTGATGTCCTCCGAGTCTTTGAACGTGGCTTCTCAGGATATAATGGACGCCTAACTCAGCAGTCATCTGGACTTGGCCTCTATCTATCTAAGAAAATTTCTGAAGAACTGGGGCACCAGATTCGTATCGAGTCTGAGGTTGGAAAAGGAACGATAGTGCGGATTCAGTTTGTTCAAGTAAACTTAGTCCTTGAGTGAGAAGAGACAATGAGTTTTTACCCAATCTCTTTTTGCTATATTTCAGGATATTTGAAGACTGTTTTTTACAAAATCAATAATAGAATTTTTAATACGGAATATAGTATAAATACTGGTTCAAAGTGAAGTTTTGTATGCTTTATACTTTTGTTGAGTATAAAATCTATAAACTAAGGGTGAATTACAAAAATTAATTTGAGATGAAGTGAATTGTAGACTTGGGAAATGTCTCCTATTCGATTTCAGAATGAATCGTTGATACAGGATTAAAAGAACTGCAGCTTTCTTTTTATTTTGAATGAGATAGGTGTATATAGATTTGTGTAACTGGTATAGAACTGTTTCCAAGAATTTATTGAATGTATCGAATACACACATCCTATTGATTTTGAACCAGTTTTTAATTTCTAAATGTTATAATAGTTTTATCAAGTAAAAGGAGACTGCCATGATTGGAGACAATATAAAATTCTTACGAAAATCACATAACCTGATATAACCAGAATTTTCACGGATTGTGGGTATGTCACGAAATAGCCTAAATCGTTAGAAAAACTGAAAAAGCTTACTTTCAATAGAAGTATTGGAAATATTCATTTTACATCTATCAAAGAAACATGGGATAGACCTATATTTTACAAAATAGCAAATTATATTTTGAATGATAGTAAAAACTGCAGAACTTGTGTGATTTACAATTATTGCACTCAATGTCCGAGTATCGCACTATCTGAAATAGGGAATAGTAGAGATTGTTCTGCGATATGTAAAAAAACGCATTAGCAAGGAGTATCGTATATGCTACCATATCTTAAAACTATTAGATGGTATCTCTTCTTTAATTTTCTTTTTGGTGTAGTATCGAATATCTGCACAGCTTTGTTACCGTATTTCACGCAGGCATTAATCAAAGGGAATTATCAAGTAGCTCTATATGGTTACTCTATGTCAGTGGCAGGCTATTTGAGTTGTAACTATATCCAAATGATACTTGATTGGAAGCAGGGGATTATCTTTTCGACTACTTTGAAAAATGAGTGGTTTCGTTCACTTCTGGGACTCAGTCACCACGATTTCAAGCAGAAAACAGTAGCAGAGTACATTTCCTATCAATCTAATGACCTAGATTCGTTGGAAAAGGATTACCTTCCTCCATTGATGAGTTTTATCAAACAAATTTTACGTATCATCATTTACGCTTTCATTATTAGCAGAACAATTAATCCTATTGTATCACTGATTTTAATCTTTTCCACTGGAATTAGTATTCAAATTCCTAAAATCGTTGGGAAGTTGACCGCTAATCGTAGACAGGTTTACTTGAAAAAACAAGGAGATTACTATCGAACTTTGGAGGATTTGCTCATGGGACATCATTTGGTAAATAAACTAACTATGTCGCATTTTTTGAATCAACAAAAGAGTTCTCTAAAGAAGTTGCAGGATAAGTATTTTAAGTATGGTTTGACAAAAATTACAGGCATCTTATTGACAGGTGTTTCTTTTGAATTCATTAGTCTTGTTCTGTTTATTTATTTAGCCTACTCTCTATCTCACCAGCAACTCGGTATTCCTGAGGTGGTGGCGAGTTTTGGATATATTAATGCTTTTTCTGAACCAATACAGGAAATCCTTTATGATTTACAAATGTTAGAGTCCGTAAAGCCTGTAATCAAGAGTTTTCAAAACATTGTTGGGAGACCCGTTTCAGTTCAAGCACCTCAACATTCTTTTGATACGATTACTTTGAAAAACATTTCCAAACAACTGGGAGAATCAAAATTGATAATTACTTCCGCTACGATTCAAAAAGGGGATAAAATTGCGCTTATTGGTAAGAATGGGTCTGGAAAAAGTAGTCTTCTCAACATTTTAAATGGAACAGATGAAGATTTTGAAGGACAAATTGTGTTAGATGGGCTTGTTTTGGACCATCTTTGGGGAAGATTCGGTATGATTCTGCAACAAGAACATACATTTATTTCGAGTTATGAAAATAATGTAACGCTATTCAATAGTTTCAATGAAAAATTCAGAGAAGAAGATTTTGAAAAAATTCCACCACAATCCCTGTCAGGTGGTCAGCAACAACGAATGTATTTAAATCGTGAGAAAAATCGTAAAAATCCATTGCTTATCCTAGACGAACCT
Source organism: Streptococcus sp. 27098_8_76 (assembly GCF_041432315.1). Classification (GTDB taxonomy): domain Bacteria; phylum Bacillota; class Bacilli; order Lactobacillales; family Streptococcaceae; genus Streptococcus. The sequence goes on from NZ_JAPVZI010000002.1 coordinate 199,381, forward strand.
TTCTCTGCCTTGGATACTAATCAGTTTAAAATGGAATTGGAAAGAGTTCTGGAACTACCGAGTGCCGTCATTGTTACTTTACATCGCCAAAACGAATTATTAAGTAAGTTTGACCAAGTTTGGGAAATTAAGAATGGAGAACTTGTAATTTTGAAATAGCTAAATTATAGAGAATAAAACGCATATTATCAGGAGTTCAGAGGAGATACCGGTTTTTCTTTTTCTAATAAGGAATCTAAAATTTCTTGCTTTCTCTATCTATTCAATTGATAGATTTCGTCAGAGAAAGAATGTAAAATTTTTGATATAATGTTAAGGATGGACTGACGGATATTTAAAGGATAATTTTCAAAAGAATAACAAGTGAGAAGAAAAATATGTAAGATTGGACAGAAGTCTCTCTACCATCATCCATGCAGAAACAAAATTATATGAAATAAAAGGAGTAACCAATGACTGGAAACTATTCAACACGTGAATACCGTGAGAAATTATATGATGATCTTCATGTTCGATTAAGAGATACAGTGATTTTGATGTGTGCGATTTTTATTGCCTCTATCGGACTAAATATGAATTCAACAGCTGTCATTATTGGAGCCATGCTGATTTCCCCTCTTATGACACCGATTGTTGGACTGGGGTTTGGTTTAGCTATTTTTGATACGCGTTTAATCAAGCAATCTCTAGAGGTTTTATTTACTCAAGTATTGGTTAGCTTGCTTGTCTCGGCTCTGTATTTCTGGATTTCTCCCTTATCTTATGAAAGTAGCGAATTGATTGCACGAACCTCTCCAACCATTTGGGATGTTCTCATTGCTATTGCTGGTGGGATAGCAGGCGTAATTGGTTCAAGGAAAAAAGAAGCAAACAATATCGTGCCAGGAGTAGCCATTGCAACAGCTCTGATGCCACCTATCTGTACGGCAGGTTACGGTTTAGCTAATGGAAATGTACGATTTTTATTTGGAGCTCTCTATCTTTTCTTGATCAACTTTGTCTTTATCATGCTAATCAACATTGTTGGAACAAGAATTATGATGAGAAAATCTCCCTTAAGTTCATTTAAAGAGCTAAACATTAAAATGAGAATTGGGTTGATATCCTTGATTGTGTTATTGATTCTTCCAGCCAGCTATTCAGCAGTCACTCTGACGATAGATCAAGCGAGAAAAGAAGGAATCAAACAGTTTGTAGGAAAAGAGTTCGCCAATCACACGGTCATTAATCAAGTCTACAAGTCAAGGGACAATGAATTGGTCTTGACGGTTGTTGGAGATCCGATTTCAGAAGAAGAATTAGAAACGCTCCATCAAAAACAAGCCTCTTACGGTATTCAATCTGTTCAATTGAAAGTCAATCAAGTTCATAATTCGACAAAATTAGACAGTGATTCGACCAAGGAATTTTATGAAACCATTAACAAGTATATCGATCAAAAACTCTCTGAAAAGGATTCACAAAAAGATCTCGTAAAAGAAAATGAAGCAGACAAGGAATGAGGATATTGACCTTATCTAACTCATGAAAGAAAATCTTGTGTGGTGGTTTGGTCAATCACTACTAGCTCGGATTAAATAATACTCTTCGAAAATCTCTTTAAACCACGTCAGCGTCGCCTTACCGTACTCAAGTACAGCTTGCGGCTAGCTTCCTAGTTTGCTTTTTGATTTTCATTGAGTAAAAATATAAAAAGCAACAGCTGTTTCAGTTGTTGCTTTTTAGGTATCTAGGATTTTATCCCAGGTTTTATTTCTTATTTCTCAACGCGTGATTTGTTGGCGATATCAGCTAGGATAGCTTGAACAAAATCATCTACTGAGACAGTTTGTGTTTCTTTTTGGCCGTAGCGACGAACGTTGACTGTTCCGTCTTCCATTTCCTTGTCTCCAACGATTAATTGGTAAGGAATCTTGCTAGTTTGTGACGCACGGATCTTGAACTGCATTTTTTCATTGCGCTCATCTACATCTGCACGGACACCACGGTCACGGAGTTTTTTAGCTACTTCCCATGCGTAGTCCACGTGTTTTTCGTTAGATACTGGGATGAGGGTTACTTGGTGTGGTGCAAGCCATGTTGGGAAGGCACCCTTGTAGTTCTCAATCAAGATAGCTGTGAAGCGTTCCATAGTTGAGATAACTCCACGGTGGATCATAACTGGACGGTGCTCTTCGCCATCAGCTCCGATGTATTTAAGGTCGAAGCGTTCTGGAAGCAAGAAGTCAAGTTGGATAGTAGAAAGAGTTTCTTCTTTTCCAAGAGCGGTCTTAACTTGAATATCCAATTTTGGTCCGTAGAAGGCTGCTTCACCTTCGGCTTCAAAGTAGTCCACGCCCATTTCATCAAGGGCTGCGCGAAGCATAGTTTGGGCATTTTCCCACATTTCATCGTTATCAAAGTACTTGTGAGTGTCTTGAGGGTCACGAAGAGAGAGGCGGAAGCGGTATTCAGTTAAGTTGAAATCTTCATAAACATCGATAATCAACTGAAGGGCACGCTGGAATTCTTCTTGAATTTGTTCTGGAGTAACGAAGAGGTGACCGTCGTTGAGTGACATTTCACGTACACGTTGAAGACCAGTAAGGGAACCAGATTTTTCATAACGGTGCATCATACCGATTTCGGCGATACGGATTGGCAACTCACGGTAAGAGTGAACATGGTGTTTGAAGACTTGGATGTGATGCGGACAGTTCATTGGACGAAGGACAAATTCTTCCCCGTCACCCATGTCCATAGTTGGGAACATATCTTCTTGGTAATGATCCCAGTGACCAGAAGTCTTGTAAAGTTCAACAGAAGCAAGTGGTGGAGTATAAACGTGTTGGTAGCCAGAAGCCAACTCCTTGTCAACGATATAACGTTCCAATTCACGACGGATAGTTGCACCATTTGGCAACCAGAATGGAAGTCCTTGACCAACCTCTTGAGAAATCATGAAGAGGTCAAGCTCTTTACCAAGTTTACGGTGGTCACGTTCCTTAGCTTCTTCACGCATTTGAAGGTAGTTTTTCAAGTCTTTCTTGTCGAACCAAGCTGTACCATAGATACGTTGCATCATAGCGTTGTCGCTATTTCCACGCCAGTAAGCACCTGCTACATGGAGAAGGTGGAAGATTTGGATACGACCTGTTGAAGGGACGTGTGGGCCACGGCAAAGGTCTACATATTCACCCTGACGGTAGATAGTCAAACCACCTTCGTCTTCAGAGTGTTCTTCAATCAATTCCAACTTGTAAGGGTCATTCTTGAAGATTTCACGTGCCTCGTCTTTAGTAACTTCTTCACGGATTGATGGGAAGTTTTCTTTGACGATTTTTTGCATTTCTTCTTCGATACGAGGAAGGTCTTCGTTAGAGATTTGACCAGCTGTGTTGTCAGTATCGTAGTAGAAACCATCTTCGATGGCTGGACCAACTCCCAAGTGAATGTCTGGGAAAAGACGACGAGCTGCTTGGGCGAACAAGTGAGCAGCTGAGTGACGCAAGATTGGAAGGGCATCTTCGTGATCAGGTGTCACAATTTCGATGCTTCCATCTTCAGTGATAGCACGAGTAGTGTCGATGAGTTTGCCGTTGAATTTACCAGCTAAGGCTTTTTTAGCTAGGGAATTGCTGATAGATTGGGCAATTTCAAAGGTTGTAACGCCAGATTCGAATTCACGAACAGCGCCATCTGGGAAAGTAATGTTAATCATGATGTTCTCCTTACTTATATTATTGACGAATGTGTTAAGCCCTATTTGGAAAACAGGGATAGAGGACTGTGAAAGATAGAAAAACAAAAAGCGACATCCTCGAAAGGACGTCGCAACGTGGTTCCACCTTCATTTATGTTCCTCAAAAAAGAGGGACACCTCTGATTGGCTCTAACGTGGCCACCGTTTTATGTTTTCATAAAAGTCAGTAGAGTAGTATCAGTATAGTCTTTCTATGCGTTCTCAGCAACCACGCACTCTCTAGTAGAAAGGGACTAAGTGACTTGTCTCTATGGATTATTATAGCATGATTGTGAGATTTTTCAAGGATTTTGTGAAAGTTTTTGTTTTTCATTTTTGTAGAATATGCTTGATGCCAATACCGGAAGCCATGCCCACCAGAGCAACTGTTTCATAGATTAGCAAGTAAATTAGTATAAACTCACCAAAAGTTATGATAGTAAAGCAAAAGAGCAGTCCGTTACCAATTAACCACCAAAGTGAGAAACGGAAACGGTAGCTATAGAGTAGCGATACAATCAAGATTACCAGAGGTGTAAAGAAGAGAATATTATTTACGTAGAGACTCTTGAGCAAAAGGGGGTCAGAAATAATTAGTGATAACAACTGATAAAGTGGCCAATAAAAGAAAAATATGACCAGATAGTAGGGGAGATGGGAATAGAATCTAGGCATGATAATCACCTCGTTTTAAAAAACAGACAACTTAGATTTCTTGCTATGATTATTATAGCATGTTTAAAACAAGAAAGTAAATCTGTTGACAAAGAAGTTAGTTATTGGTAGAATAGGGATTGTCGAAAAGACAAATAACTTCTTCTTGGTTACAGGCATGCCAACCTGTCACTCGGATGAAGCCAAATAAAAAGGAGAAATATCATGGCAATCTCAAAAGAGAAAAAAAATGAAATCATCGCACAATATGCACGTCACGAAGGTGATACAGGTTCAGTAGAGGTTCAAGTTGCTGTCCTTACTTGGGAAATCAACCACCTTAACGAACACATCAAACAACACAAAAAAGACCACGCTACTTACCGTGGATTGATGAAGAAAATCGGTCGCCGTCGTAACTTGCTTGCATACTTGCGTAAAAACGACGTTAACCGTTACCGTGAGTTGATCAACTCTCTAGGACTTCGTCGCTAATTCAAGATACAAAGGCCGTCAAAAGCACAAAGCAAAAATAGGAAAATTGACGAAGAAACTTCAGTTTCTAGGAGATTTTATCTTTTTTGCCAAGTGCTTAGGCCGTGTTCAATTGAGCATATCTTGATAATGAAGCTACTCTAAATTGGGTAGCTTTTTTACTTTTGTCACCTTACCTTGGTATGCTCAAGTATAATCTTCGGTTACGGTTCCTAGCACTGTAAGGTAAAATAAACCAGATCTTCTCCCTTCGGGGAGATTTTTTTGTTTCACTAAAAATTTTGTACAACCTTCGCCTCGTCGCCTAGTCTACAAAGTTTTATCCATCAAGAATCATGATGCTAAGGGCGTAAGAAATCCGTATGAAAATAGGGAAACGACACCGTGTTCGATGAACACAAGGAGTTTCATCTTTTTCACTAGGATTTTAGCCCTCTGAAAATCAGCTCTCTGATTTT